>NZ_JBHTCA010000002.1:0-195000 GCF_042665215.1 Hydrogenophaga atypica | reverse complement strand
CATCATCGACCGATAGTGAACAAGTACCGTGAGGGAAAGGCGAAAAGAACCCCGGGAGGGGAGTGAAATAGATCCTGAAACCGCATGCTTACAAAAAGTCGGAGCCTCGAAAGGGGTGACGGCGTACCTTTTGTATAATGGGTCAGCGACTTACATTCAGTGGCAAGCTTAACCGAATAGGGAAGGCGTAGGGAAACCGAGTCCGAATAGGGCGATTCAGTCGCTGGGTGTAGACCCGAAACCAAGTGATCTATCCATGGCCAGGATGAAGGTGCCGTAACAGGTACTGGAGGTCCGAACCGACTAGTGTTGCAAAACTAGCGGATGAGCTGTGGATAGGGGTGAAAGGCTAAACAAACTTGGAAATAGCTGGTTCTCTCCGAAAACTATTTAGGTAGTGCCTCGCGTATTACCTTCGGGGGTAGAGCACTGTTTTGGCTAGGGGGTCATGGCGACTTACCAAACCAAGGCAAACTCCGAATACCGAAGAGTACAGCGCGGGAGACAGAGCACCGGGTGCTAACGTCCGGACTCAAGAGGGAAACAACCCAGACCGCCAGCTAAGGTCCCTAAAATTGGCTAAGTGGGAAACGAAGTGGGAAGGCTAAAACAGTCAGGATGTTGGCTTAGAAGCAGCCATCATTTAAAGAAAGCGTAATAGCTCACTGATCGAGTCGTCCTGCGCGGAAGATGTAACGGGGCTCAAGCCAGTTACCGAAGCTGCGGATTCACAGTTTACTGTGAGTGGTAGGAGAGCGTTCTGTAAGCCTGTGAAGGTGTCTTGTAAAGGATGCTGGAGGTATCAGAAGTGCGAATGCTGACATGAGTAGCGTTAAAGCGGGTGAAAAGCCCGCTCGCCGTAAGCGCAAGGTTTCCTACGCAACGTTCATCGGCGTAGGGTGAGTCGGCCCCTAAGGCGAGGCAGAGATGCGTAGCTGATGGGAAACAGGTCAATATTCCTGTACCGATTGTTAGTGCGATGTGGGGACGGATCTTAATAGGTTATCCGGCGGTTGGAAGTGCCGGTTTAGACAGAAGTAGGCGTGCGTTAGGTAAATCCGGCGCACATATACCGAGGCTGTCGATCGAGAGAGCTTGCTCTTGAAGTAACTGAACGAGGTCCCAGGAAAAGCCACTAAGCTTCAGCTAACAACGACCGTACCGCAAACCGACACTGGTGCGCGAGATGAGTATTCTAAGGCGCTTGAGAGAACTCAGGAGAAGGAACTCGGCAAATTGACACCGTAACTTCGGAAGAAGGTGTGCCCTAGTAGTGTGATGAGAACATCTGAGCACGAATGGGTTGCAAAAAATAGGTGGCTGCGACTGTTTATTAAAAACACAGCACTCTGCAAACACGAAAGTGGACGTATAGGGTGTGACGCCTGCCCGGTGCTGGAAGATTAATTGATGGGGTGCAAGCTCTTGATCGAAGTCCCAGTAAACGGCGGCCGTAACTATAACGGTCCTAAGGTAGCGAAATTCCTTGTCGGGTAAGTTCCGACCTGCACGAATGGCGTAACGATGGCCACACTGTCTCCTCCTGAGACTCAGCGAAGTTGAAATGTTTGTGATGATGCAATCTCCCCGCGGAAAGACGGAAAGACCCCATGAACCTTTACTGTAGCTTTGTATTGGACTTTGAACAGATCTGTGTAGGATAGGTGGGAGGCTTTGAAGTGCGGTCGCTAGATCGCATGGAGCCAACGTTGAAATACCACCCTGGTGTGTTTGAGGTTCTAACCTAGGTCCATTATCTGGATCGGGGACCGTGCATGGTAGGCAGTTTGACTGGGGCGGTCTCCTCCCAAAGCGTAACGGAGGAGTTCGAAGGTACGCTAGTTACGGTCGGACATCGTGACGATAGTGCAATGGCATAAGCGTGCTTAACTGCGAGACTGACAAGTCGAGCAGATGCGAAAGCAGGACATAGTGATCCGGTGGTTCTGTATGGAAGGGCCATCGCTCAACGGATAAAAGGTACTCTGGGGATAACAGGCTGATACCGCCCAAGAGTTCATATCGACGGCGGTGTTTGGCACCTCGATGTCGGCTCATCTCATCCTGGGGCTGTAGCCGGTCCCAAGGGTATGGCTGTTCGCCATTTAAAGAGGTACGTGAGCTGGGTTTAAAACGTCGTGAGACAGTTTGGTCCCTATCTTCCGTGGGCGCTGCAGATTTGAGGAAGCCTGCTCCTAGTACGAGAGGACCGGAGTGGACGCACCTCTGGTGTACCGGTTGTCACGCCAGTGGCATTGCCGGGTAGCTAAGTGCGGAAGAGATAACCGCTGAAAGCATCTAAGCGGGAAACTCGTTCCAAGATGAGATCTGCCGGGGCCTTGAGCCCCCTAAAGAGTCGTTCAAGACCAGGACGTTGATAGGCTGGGTGTGGAAGCGCAGTAATGCGTTAAGCTAACCAGTACTAATTGCTCGTGCGGCTTGACCCTATAACTTTGATCAAAAATCGATCAAAGATGAGTGTCTGAACACAGTTGAATCCAACTGTTCTTATGCACGCATTCAAGTGAATAGACGTAGCGCAATCGAAAAAGCTGATAAGACTCTATGAATTCGCTGTGCTGAGCATGTGCTCAGTGCGGCAACCCGTTATGCCTGACGACCATAGCAAGTTGGTACCACTCCTTCCCATCCCGAACAGGACAGTGAAACGACTTAGCGCCGATGATAGTGCGGATTCCCGTGTGAAAGTAGGTCATCGTCAGGCTCTTATAAAGACCAAACGCCTCGCTCAAGACCTGAGCGGGGCGTTTTGGTTTGTTGGCCGCAACATTCGTAGAATGTGACCATGCATCACAAGCCCTATACCCGCGCGGAGCAGTTGCCTCAAATCCTCTCGAGTCGCATTGCCATTCTGGATGGGGCGATGGGCACGATGATCCAGCGTTTGAAGTTGACCGAAGCTCACTACAGAGGGTTGGGCTATGGCGGCGCTGACGCGGTTGGCAACCGTTTTGAGGCGCACGCCCTGGATGTCAAGGGCAACAACGAACTGCTCAGTTTGACCCGGCCGGACGTGATCCGTGACATCCATGAAGCGTATTTGGCGGCCGGCGCTGATTTGATTGAAACCAACACCTTTGGTGCAACACGCATTGCCCAAGAGGATTACAAAATGGCGGAGCTGGCGAAGGAGATGAACTTCGCGTCTGCCCGGCTGGCGAGGGCCGCGTGCGACAAGTACAGCACGCCTGAGAAGCCCCGTTTTGTCGCTGGAGCGATCGGGCCAACCCCCAAGACCGCGAGCATCAGCCCGGATGTGAACGATCCGGGCGCACGGAACGTGACCTTTGAAGCCTTGCGTGAATCGTACGCTGAACAGATTGAGGCCTTGGTGGCGGGCGGTGCAGATGTGCTGTTGGTCGAAACCATCTTCGACACCCTCAATGCCAAGGCGGCGCTGTTTGCTATCGCAGAATATTTTGAGCACTCTGGTGAACGGCTCCCCGTGATCATCAGCGGCACCGTGACGGACGCATCTGGCCGCATACTCAGTGGCCAGACGGTGGCCGCCTTCTGGGCCAGTGTGCGGCACATCGGGCCACTTGCGGTGGGGTTGAATTGTGCGCTGGGGGCGGCGCTGATGCGTCCTTACTTGCAGGAACTGGCCAAACTTGCGACCGACACCTTCATCAGCTGCTACCCGAACGCGGGCTTGCCCAATCCTATGTCCGACACCGGCTTTGATGAAACGCCCGATGTGACGGCCCGCCTGGTAAAGGCATTTGCGCAGGAAGGCCTCGTCAACATTCTGGGTGGGTGCTGCGGTACAACGCCGGACCACATCGCAGCAATTGCCGATGCAGTGAGGCCCAATCCACCCAGAGGTGTGGCGCGGAAACTGTTCTACCCGGAGCCCGCTTGACGATGGCGCCGTGGCTTCGATTCGGACCTCGCCGATCAGCGGTGGCTTGTGTCCTGAGTCTGGTCGCGCTGTTGGGCTGCACACATGCGCCACGCGTCCCCTCGTCAGAGCCCAGCGGCCACGGAGCGCTGCTGAGCACACCTGCAGCCGGTGTGCCGTGGACGCCCATGCTGTGGCCGGGCAAAAAGAATGTGCCCTTTGTTGCGACTTCGTACGATGGGCGCCCCGCCTTGCATGTGAGAGCGAATCGCTCCATGAGCGTGCTTCGCCAGCGGTTGGCCGATGCGCCGTTGCAACCCAAAGACATTCGCTTCTCCTGGCGCGTGGATGGCCTCTTGCAAGGCGCGGACCTAGGCGTGGCTGGGCAGGACGATGCGCCCGTTCGGGTGGTCTTGGCGTTTGATGGCGACCGGTCCCGCTTGACGGCAAAAAGCCGCATGCAGTCCGAGTTGAGTCGTGCGCTGATCGGCGAAGAAATGCCGTATGCGACGCTCACCTATGTCTGGTGCAACAGCCGCCCCATTGGCACCGTCCTGGTGAGCCCGCGCACCGACAGGGTACGCAAAATCGTCGTCGAGTCGGGCGCAACGCGCGTAGGGCAATGGCTTGACTACGAGCGTGACATTGCGAAGGATTTTCGCGATGCCTTCGGTGAAGAGCCAGGTCCCTTGATCGGCATTGCCCTCATGACCGACGCAGACAACACGGGCGAACAAATCAACGCCTGGTACGGCGCCTTGAGCCTGTCGTCCGATTGACAATTTTCCGGCAGGGTTTTCACTCTAAAGACCCTGCCTACGGGAAAGTCCTTGTGACATTCAGGCGCGGATGTTGCATAGTACCGAGCTTGCAAACTTTATTTAGGTGTCAAGCAATGAAACTCAAGCTGATTGCCCTTTGTGCCCTGTTGACTCTGGGAGCGGGGGCGCAAGCCAAGCCGTTCAAGTGGACCAGTTCCAGCGATATCGCTACCTGGGACATCCACTCCCAAAACAACGCGCTGCAAAACGGTATTCACGCCGCTGTTTACGAATCGCTGGTGTACTACAACAGCCGCACCTTCAAGATCGAACCCGTTTTGGCCACGTCGTGGAACCAACTCACCCCAACCCAATTGCGCATAAACTTGCGCACCGGGGTCAAGTTCCACGATGGCTCTGCATTCACTGCTGACGACGCGGTGTACTCCATCCAGCGGGCCATGGCGAAAACCTCCAACTTTGCGGTGTATGCGCAGGGCATCGACAAGGTGGTCAAGGTCAATGCCAACACCATCGACATCATCACCAAAGGCCCCAACCCGGTGCTGCTCAACCAGATGACCGAGCTGCGCATGATGAGCAAGGCCTGGGCCGAAAAGAACAATTCGGTTGAGCCTAAAGACATCAAGACCAAGGACGAGAACTTTGCCCACCGCAATGCAATGGGCACCGGTCCCTACACCTTGAAAGAGTGGAAGCAGGACCAGCGACTGGTTTTGGCCAAGAACCCCAACTGGTGGGGTTCGATGGACAGCAATGTGACCGAAATCATCTACTCACCCATCAAGGCCGACGCGACACGCATGGCCGCTTTGTTGACGGGTGAAGTCGATTTTGTCCTCGACCCCAGCCCACAGGATTTGCCACGCGTGCGCCAGAACAGCAGCCTCAAGGTGATGGATGGCGTTGAGAACCGCACCATCTTCTTTGGCATGGACCAGTTCCGACCGGAACTCGTGGGCAGCAACATCAAGGGCAAAAACCCGCTGAAAGATTTGCGAGTGCGCCAGGCGCTGAACATGGCCATCGACGCAGACGCGATCACCCGCGTGACCATGCGAGGCCTGGGCCAGCCCACCAACGCACTGGTGGCGCCCCAAGTTGCCGGTTGGAACGAATCCATCCACAAGCGCCCAGCGGTGGACGTGGCGGGCGCGCAGAAGCTGCTGGCCGACGCGGGCTACAAAGACGGTTTTGAAGTTGATTTCGCTTGCCCGAACAACCGCTACATCAACGACGAAGAAATCTGCCAGGCCGTGACGGCCATGTGGTCACGCATCGGCGTCAAGGCCAAGCTGCGTACCCTGCCGCTGGTCACCTATTTCCCGATGATCCAGCGCTATGAAGCCAGCATCTACATGCTGGGCTGGGGTGTGCCCACGTTCGACGCGTTGTACTCCCTGCAATCCCTCGTTCGCAGCGTGGGCACGGGTGGTGACGGCAATTACAACGTGGGCCGCTACAGCAACCCCAAGCTCGATGCCGTGATCGACCGCATCAAAACCGAAACCGATCCCTTCATTCGCCCACGACTGTTGACGGAAGCGCTTCAGATTGCGTCGGATGATGTTTCGCACATCGTCTTGCACAACCAGATCATTCCCTGGGCCATGAAGAAAAACATCGAGGCCGTGCACCGCCCCGACAACCGCATCGACTGGCGTTTGGTCAAGGTAAACTGAGTCATAGCTGTTGAATAAAGGGTCGCGGCGTCCCTGTCGCGACCCTTGATTTTTTATCGAACATGTTTGCATTCATCGTCCGCCGCCTGGCACAGGCCGTCCTCGTGATGGTCACCGTGGCCTTCATCGCCTTCATGCTGTTTCAGTACGTGGGTGACCCTGTGGTCTTCCTGCTGGGGCAGGACGCCACCCCAGAACAAGTCCGCGAGCTGCGTGCGGCCCTGGGCCTGGACCAACCATTTTTTGTACAGTTCTGGCACTTTCTGGCCAACGCCGCGCAAGGCGAATTTGGCCTGAGCTTGCGCCAGGGCGCCAAGGTGTCGCGCCTGATTGGCGAGCGCTTCCCGGCCACGCTGGAGCTGGCCCTGGTGGCGGGCGTGTTGGCGCTGGCCGTGGGCATTCCCATGGGGGTGTACGCCGCTTTGCGCCGTGGCACCTTCATGAGTCAGGTGTTCATGACGGTGTCTTTGCTCGGCGTGTCCTTGCCCACCTTCCTCATTGGCATCCTGCTGATCCTCGTTTTTGCGGTGCAGTTGGGGTGGTTCCCGAGCTTTGGTCGTGGTGATGTGGTGCAGTTGGGTTGGTGGAGCAGCGGCCTGCTCACCGCCAAAGGCTGGCACCACATTGCCATGCCGGCTGTGACCTTGGCCATCTTCCAGCTCACCCTCATCATGCGCCTCGTGCGTGCCGAGATGCTGGAGGTGCTGCGCACCGACTACATCAAGTTTGCGCGCGCCCGTGGCCTGACCAACCGTGCCGTCCACTTTGGTCATGCGCTCAAGAACACCTTGGTGCCTGTCATGACCATCACGGGTCTGCAGCTGGGTGGTCTGATCGCGTTTGCCATCATCACCGAGACCGTGTTCCAGTGGCCGGGCATGGGCCTGCTGTTCATTCAGGCGGTGACCTTTGCCGACATCCCGGTGATGGCCGCCTACCTGTGCCTGATCGCGTTGATTTTTGTCGTCATCAACCTCATCGTCGACCTGCTGTATTTCGCCGTCGATCCGCGCCTCCGCGTCGAAAAGGCGGGAGGCCACTGAGATGCACCCTGGCCGACTCAAGGTCCACGGGCGGGCGTTCACGCACATTGCCGATTTTGTGCCCGAACTGACGGCACTGCGACGCGACCTGCATGCTCATCCGGAGCTGGGTTTCGAAGAGCACTACACCGCTAAACGTGTCGTCGAAGCGCTCAAGGTGTGTGGCGTGGACGAGGTGCACACCGGCATAGGCAAGACCGGTGTGGTGGCGGTGGTGCGCGGCCGGCGCAACAGCAGCGGGCGCATGTTGGGTTTGCGCGCCGACATGGACGCCCTGCCCATGACCGAGCACAACGACTTTGCCTGGCGCTCCACCAAACCCGGCCTGATGCACGGCTGTGGACACGACGGGCACACCGCCATGCTGGTGGGCGCCGCCCGCTATCTGGCAGAGACGCGCAACTTCGACGGCACGGCTGTGCTCATCTTCCAGCCGGGCGAAGAAGGCTACGCTGGCGCCAAGGCCATGATCGAAGACGGCTTGTTCGAGCGTTTTCCGGTGCAATCGGTGTACGCCATGCACAACTGGCCACAAATGCGGCCGGGCACTGTGGGCATCAACCGCGGCGCCATGATGGCCGCGGCCGACCGCGTGACCATCAAGATCACCGGCAAGGGTGGACACGGGGCCCATGCCTATTTGGCGGTCGATCCGGTGCTGGTGGCTGCCCACATCATCACGGCGGTGCAAAGCATCGTCTCGCGCACGGTGCGGCCCATTGATGGCGCGGTCATCAGCCTGTGCGCCATGCAGGCAGGCGACCCAGGCGCCTTCAGTGTGTTGCCTGGCGAAGCCACACTGGTGGGCACGGTGCGCACTTTCAGCCCTGCCGTGCAGGCCTTGGTGGAGCGTCGCCTCAACGAGCTGTGCAGCGCCGTGGCCCTGGGTTTTGGTGCCACGGCATCGGTGCATTACGAGCGCATCTATCCGGCCACCATCAACACGCCCGACGAGGCCCAATTCGCGGCCGATGTGGCGCAGTCCCTGCTGGGCCGCGACCACGTGGACCGCGAGATGGACCCGAGCATGGGCGCGGAGGATTTTTCCTTCATGCTGCAGGTCAAGCCCGGCGCCTATTTGCGCCTGGGCCAGGGCGGCGAAGGCAGCTGCTTCCTGCACAACAGCCGATACGACTTCAACGACGAGGTGCTGCCTCTGGGTGCCGCCCTGCACGCAGGCCTTGTCGAATATGGCATGCCCTTGGGCGACGACTGAGTCGGTCGCCTTTTTTCAACCTGGAGAAGAGCTCACATGATGTTCAAGAAACCTCTGATCTCAGCGCTGGCCGCGGCCGCGCTGGTGGTGTTGGCCGGTACCGCACAGGCGCAAACTGTGCGCATAGGCAACCAGGGCGATGCCTTGTCCATGGACCCGCATTCGCTCAACGAATCGCTGCAACTTAGCGTCACGGGCAACGTCTACGAGCCCCTGGTCACGCGCGACAAGAAGCTGGCCTTGGAGCCCGCGTTGGCCACCGCCTGGAAGCAAACCTCGCCCACGGTGTGGCGCTTTGAGCTGCGTAAAGGTGTCAAATTCCACGACGGCACGCCCTTTACCGCCGACGATGTGCTGTTCAGCTTCGCGCGTGCAGCCGGCGAAGGCTCCGACATGCGCAGCTACACCAACGACATCAAAGCCGTGCGCAAGGTGGACGACCACACGGTGGAGATGGAAACCAACGCGCCTTTCCCCATCCTGCCGGATGTGATCTCGCTGGTTTACATCATGAGCAAGAAGTGGTCGGAAGAGAACCAGGCCACGCGCCCGGTGGACCGCCGCAAAGGCATTGAAAACGCCGCTTCGTTCCGCGCCAACGGCACCGGCCCGTTCCGCCTGCGTGAACGCCAGCCCAACGTCAAAACCAGTTTTGTGCGCAACGGCAACTACTGGGGCAAGATCGAAGGCAACGTTATCAACGTCGATTACACGCCCATTGGCAACGACGCCACACGCGTGGCCGCGCTGCTGTCGGGGCAGGTGGACGTTATCGAACCCGCGCCGCTGCAAGACGTGGCCCGCATTGACGGCAGCGGCAAGGCCAAGGTGTTGCAAGGCCCCGAAATTCGCACCATCTTCCTGGGCATGGACCAGAAGCGCGATGAGCTGCTGTACTCCAACGTCAAGGGCAAAAACCCCTTCAAGGACGTGCGTGTTCGCAAGGCCTTCTACCAAGCCATCGACATCAACGGTATCCAGCGCACGGTGATGCGCGGTGCGTCGCTGCCCACCGCGCTGATGGTGGGCGAGGGCGTCAACGGTTTTCATGCCGACATGAACAAGCGCCTGCCCTACGACAGCGAAGCGGCCAAAAAGCTGCTGGCCGAAGCCGGCTACCCCAACGGCTTTGAAGTGGGCATGAATTGCCCGAACGACCGCTACGTGAACGACGCCGGCATCTGCCAGGCGGTGGCGGCCGGCCTGGCCCGCATCGGCGTCAAGGTGAACTTGCAGGCAGAAACCAAAGGCACCTACTTTCCCAAAATCCTGCGCCGTGACACCAGCTTCTACCTGCTGGGCTGGAGCCCCGGCACCATCGACGCGCACAACGTGTTGAACTCGCTGATCCGCTGCGTGGACGACAAGGGCGCGGGCCAGTTCAACCTGGGCGCGTACTGCAACCCCAAGGTGGATGAGCTCACCCTCAAGATCCAGTCGGAAACCGACAAGGCCAAGCGCGACGCCATGATCCGCGAAGCCTTCAAGATCCACCAGGACGATGTGGGCCACCTGCCGCTGCACCAGCAGGCGCTGGCGTGGGGCGTTTCCAACAACGTCACCGTGCACCAGGCCGCCGACAACTTCATGCACTTCCGTTACATGTCTGCCAAATAAGCTGCGGCAGGCTGTTTTTGTCAGCCGCGCGCCGGCCCCACAAAGGCCGGCGCGTGGTTCCCAGTCTTCATCAGGGACACCTTCTCCGTGAAATCCATGTTTTTGCGCTGGCTCGACAGCGACGTCGGCCACAGCTTCCGCAACTCGCCCACCGCCATCGTGGCGGCGCTCATTGCGGCGGTCTGTTTGTTTTGTGCGGTGTTCGCGCCCTGGGTGGCGCCGCACAACCCGTTTGACCTCACCACGCTCGAACTGAGCAACGCGCGCCTGCCGCCCGCGTGGAGCGAGGGTGGCAGTTCGAATTTTGTGCTCGGCACCGACGACCAGGGCCGCGACATCCTCTCCGCCCTCATGTACGGCGCTCGCATCTCGTTGGCCGTGGGCATCGCCTCGGTGCTGCTGTCGGTGTTCGTGGGCGTGGCCTTGGGCCTGCTCGCCGGCTTCCTCGGCGGCTGGATCGACGCCGTGCTCATGCGCCTGTGTGACGTGATGTTGTCCTTCCCCGCCATCTTGGTGGCGCTGCTCATCGCGGGTGTGGGCCGGGCGCTGTTCCCCAACGCACACGAGTCGCTGGCTTTTGGTGTGCTGATCATCTCCATTTCGCTCACTGGCTGGGTGCAATATGCCCGCACGGTGCGTGGCTCCACCTTGGTGGAGCGGCACAAGGAATATGTGCAGGCCGCCCGCGTCACCGGTGTGGCGCCGCTGCGGATCATGCGCAAACACGTGTTGCCCAACGTCATGGGCCCGGTGCTGGTGCTGGCCACCATCCAGGTGGCCACCGCCATCATCACCGAAGCCACGCTGAGCTTCCTGGGCGTGGGCGCACCGCCCACTTCACCGTCGTTGGGCACGCTCATCCGTGTGGGCAACGACTACCTGTTTTCGGGCGAATGGTGGATCACCATCTTCCCCGGCCTGATGCTGGTGCTGATCGCGCTCAGCGTGAACCTGCTGGGCGACTGGCTGCGTGATGCATTGAACCCGCGACTGAGATGAATGCCCCCACGCTCCACCGCTGCGCGGGTCGCTGCCCCCCGAGGGGGCTGACCCGCCTTGGGGCGGCCCGGCGGCGGGTCGCCACGTTGAACATCAATGGCTTTCATCTATGAGTCTTCTTCAAGTCAAGAATCTGGTCGTCGAATTCCCCGGCCGCCGCGGCACGCTGCGCGCGCTGGACGACGTGTCCTTTGAAATCGCCCCCGGTGAAATCCTCGGTGTGGTGGGTGAGTCCGGTGCCGGCAAGTCGCTCACCGGCGCCTCCATCATCGGCCTGCTCGAACCGCCGGGCCGCGTGGCCAGCGGGCAAATCCTGCTCGAAGGCGAGCGCATCGACGGCCTGCCCTACGAACAGATGCGCAAAATCCGTGGTCGCAAGATCGGCGCGATTTTTCAGGACCCGCTGACCTCGCTCAACCCCCTGTACTCGGTGGGCCGCCAGCTCATTGAAACGATCACCACCCACCTGCCCGTGAGCCAGGCCGAGGCGCGCCAGCGCGCCATCCAACTGCTCAAGGACACTGGCATCCCGGCCGCCGAGCAGCGCATCGACCACTACCCGCACCAATTTTCAGGTGGCATGCGCCAGCGCGTGGTGATTGCCCTGGCCCTGGCGGCCGAGCCCAAGCTCATCGTGGCCGACGAACCCACCACCGCGCTCGACGTGTCCATCCAGGCACAAATCATCACCTTGCTCAAAACCATTTGCAAAGAGCGTGGCGCGGCTGTGATGCTCATCACCCACGACATGGGTGTGATTGCCGAGACCTGCGACCGCGTGGCGGTGATGTACGCCGGCCGCGTGGCCGAAATCGGCCCCGTGCACGAGGTCATCAACCACCCCGCGCACCCCTACACCGCCGGCCTCATGGCCTGCATCCCCGACATGACGCAAGACCGCGAGAACCTGCACCAGATCGACGGCGCCATGCCCCGCCTCAATGCCATTCCCCAAGGCTGCGCCTTCAACCCGCGCTGCGAACGCGTGTTCGACAAATGTGGTCAGGCCCGTCCCGACCTCATGCACGCAGGGGCCACCCAGGCCGCCTGCTGGCTGCACGACAACAAGGTGGCGGCATGAGCGAAGTGAGCACAAAAGCCCTGGTGCGCGCCACCGACCTGGCCAAAACCTTCGACGTCTCCGCCCCCTGGCTCAACCGCGTGCTGGAGGGCCAGCCGCGCATGTTGCTCAAGGCCGTGGACGGCGTAAGTTTCGAGATCGAGAAGGGCAAAACGCTGGCCCTCGTGGGTGAATCCGGCTGTGGCAAAAGCACCGTCGCGCGCCTGCTCGTGGGCTTGTACGAGCCTACGCGCGGTGGCTTCGAGTTTGACGGTGAGGACGCGCATGCCGCGTTCAAGACGCCCGAAGGCCGCAAACTGCGCCGCCGCATCCAGATGATCTTTCAAGATCCCTACGCCAGCCTCAACCCGCGCTGGACGGTGGAAGACATCATTGCCGAGCCCCTGCGTGAACACGAAATCCTGAGCGACGAACCCGCCATCAAAGAGCGCGTGGGCGAACTGCTCAAGTCGGTTGGCCTCAGCCCGCTGGACATGGTCAAGTTCCCGCACCAGTTCTCGGGCGGCCAGCGTCAGCGCATTTCCATCGCGCGCGCCCTGGCCACCCACCCCGAGTTCCTGGTGTGCGACGAACCCACCTCCGCGCTCGACGTGAGCGTGCAGGCCCAGGTGCTCAACATCATGAAAGACCTGCAGCGACAGCAGGGGCTGACCTACCTGTTCATCAGCCACAACCTGGCCGTGGTGCGCCACGTGAGCGATCAGGTTGGCGTGATGTACCTCGGCCGTCTGGTGGAGCTGGCGGACAAGCACACGCTGTTTGACACACCACGTCACCCCTACACCCGCATGCTGCTGGACGCCATCCCCAAGATGCACGACACCGGCAAGGCGCGCACCCCAGTGTCAGGCGAGGTGCCCAACCCGCTGAACCCGCCCAGCGGCTGCGCCTTCCACCCCCGCTGCCCACACGCCAACGCGCGTTGCAGCAGCGAGCGCCCGAAGATCCAGACGCTGGCCGGCGTCAAGGTGGCTTGCCACGCGGTGGAGGAAGGGCGGATCTGAGGTGGGCCCCAGCCCGCAATCCACGGGCGGCTGCGCTGTGATGATCAGACTTTTCTGACTGACTGGGCTGCAGGTGTGCCGAGCGACAATGTGCCGCTCGGCACACCTGCATCAGCGCGTGCCGGACGCCCTTGTGACGTTGAGCCCGTACCATTCCCACATGAGAACCCGACAGCGTCACCCAAGGGTCAGCCTATGACCAACAGCAACGAGCCTCTTGTCTCCGTGATCGTGCGCAGCATGGACAGGCCTTCGCTGGCCGATGCTGTGGGCTCGGTGGCGCGCCAGACCTACAAGCACATCGAAATCCTGGTGGTCAACGCCAAGGGTGGACAACACAGTGATGTGGCGCCCATCGCTGGTGGCAGGCCGGTTCGCCTCGTCAACCAGGCCGGCGCCGGCTTGAGCCGCAGCGCAGCCGCCAACGCGGGGTTGGCAACCGTACAAGGCGCCTACTTTGCGTTTCTCGACGACGACGACGCCTTGGACGAAGATCACTTTGCTGGCCTTCTCGAGGTCGCCAGGGTTCATACCCCGAACACGGTGGTCTACGCAGGCATCAGGGGCGTGGACGGCGACGATCCTGCCAAAAAAGTGCTGCGTGTTTTTGCCGACGAATACGAACCCGGTAAGCTGCTAGTGGGAAACTTCATTCCCATCCATGGCCCGCTGGTGCCTGCGGCGTTGCTGGCACACGGCGCCCGCTTCGACGAGTCCTTGAGTCTGTATGAGGACTGGGACTTCTGGCTGCAGCTGTCACGGCATGCGCCATTCGTGTTGTCACCCAAGGTCACAGGGACCTACACGATCAACGGTACGTCGGGTGTGAACCCCATGGTGGCGACGCCGGACGCGGTCCACAACGCGACTTTTTATCTTTACCGGAAGTGGTTGCCGCAGCTGCAAGTGGACGACTTGTGGGATGTCACCCGCCTTTATCACCACCGCAACCACGCGCTGTACCTCGCCCATCAGGACAAGGCGCGTCTTGACACTTCGTTGCGTGAAATGGAGACGCGCTGCGATGAACTGCAGCAAGCTTGGGCGACCAAAGAAGAAGTGATCGAACGGCTGAGTACAGAGCAAGCTCAGCTGCGCAGTCAACTTGAGGTGGCACAAAACACCGTTGACGCAATTTACCGCTCCAAGTCGTGGCGGCTGACTGCGCCCTTGAGGGTAGTCATGTCATGGTGGCGCAATACAACAAACGGATCAGGGATGAGCAGTGTGAAGGATGTCTTGAAAAACGTGGGGCCCCGTGTCACCCAGTACCTGGCGGTTGGGCGGTTTGCCCTTCACGCCGCCCGGCACCATGGCGGCTTGTTTCGCATGTCGAAGAAAGCGCTGGCGATCTTTCAGGTGGAGGGGTTGGCCGGTGTTGTCAGGCGATTGCCAGTCCACCGAAAACACAGCCTGGTAGCGCGTCACAGTGCAAGCACCACCTTGCAGGCGCCCGAGTGGCTGCAGGGTGACCACGCCGACCTGCCACCGGTCGCTGGTGTGGTGGTGGTGGCGCATGTGTATTACCCGGAGCTGTTCGAGGAGTTGGCTCAGGCGCTCGCAAGCATCCCGTGGCCCTACACCCTGTGCATTTCCGTGACCAGCCCTCAGGCGGAGGCCACGGTGAAGGCGCGTGCGGTGAAACTGCCTCGGGTTCAAGCGCTGGATGTGCGCGTTGTGCCCAATCGCGGGCGCGACATTTCGCCTGTTCTGGTCGAGTTTCGAGAGGCCATTCTGCGCGGTCGGTACCTGCTGCATGTCCACACCAAGAAGTCCATGTATTCCGGACGCGAGCGCATGGAGTGGCGTCGCTATCTGATCGATGGCTTGCTCGGTAGCGAGCGGCGGATTCGGCACATCTTCCGGGTCTTGACCCGAGACGATGCCGTTGGCATTGTTTACCCCGACACCTTTGAGGGGGTGCCCTACTGGGCGCACAGCTGGTTGAAAAACCGGGGTGTGGCACACGGGCTGGCCGGTCGTCTCGGGTTGGACCTTGGCCATCGGAACTATGTGGATGCACCGATGGGGTCCATGTTCTGGGCGCGGGTCGATGCCTTGACACCACTGCTGGATTTGAAGCTGTCCTACCGCGATTTCCCTGAAGAACTCGGACAAACCGACGGGACCTTGCAACATGCAGTTGAACGGTTTTTTGTGCTGGCTGCCCATCACGCAGGATTTGCCCATCGCGTGTTTTTGGATGGAGAAGGTGGCGCGACGGTTTTCATGGGGCAGGGGCGCAACAACCTGCAGCACTACTACGCGATCACGGCACAGCAACGCATTGCGCGTGCCGGCGCCGACGCAAAAATCGTGTCCTTCGACATCTTCGACACGCTGTTTGTGCGCCCTTGGCTGACCCCCGACAGTCTGTTTGCCTACATGGACGACATTGCCCAGCGACGCTGGGGCTTGGCGGGCTGCGCTCGTCTGCGCAAAGAGGCGGAGCAACATGCCCGCCTGGCCAGCAGCTCGGGCGATCCGGGCATGGACGACATCTACGCGTGTATGGCCAAGCTGCTGCCCAACCCCGGCCTTGCACCGCACATCAGGGCGCTCGAAGAGAACCTGGAGTTGAAGGCCTTGCAACCCAGGCAGGATGTGCTTGGCGCCGCGCGGCGCCTGAAGGAGCAGGGCCGCCGAATGGTGCTGGTGTCGGACATGTACCTGCCCCGCGCCTTCCTCCAGCAACTCTTGCAAGCGCATCAGATCACCTGCTTTGACGAGATCTATGTGTCGAATGCGGTGGGCCTGAGGAAAGACCGCGGCGACATGTGGGCCGAACTCCCGCGCCGCGAAAACGTGGCAGCAGACGACTGGCTCCACGTCGGTGACAACGAGCATTCCGATCTGCAGTTGCCCCTGGAAGCGGGCTACCGCCACCCGGTGCACGTCATGAAAGCGGCAGACCAGTTCTTCTTGTTCAACGAAGACGCGGCAGCCTGGATACAGCCACAACACTGGCAAGAGTCCTTGTTGCTGGGTCTGCTGGCGAACCGCCTGTTTGTTCCTGGGCTTGCCCACCAACCGGTCACGGTCGATGTCGAGTCCCGTGGGCTGGGCGTCCACAGCCTCCACGATCTGGGCTACCTGGCGTTTGGCCCGGTCATGGTGGCCTTCATGGCCTGGCTGATGAAAACGTCCAAAGACGATGGCGTCACCCAGTTGTTGTACGCCAGCCGGGAAGGCCATTTGCTCAAGCAGGCCCACGAGCTCATCGCCCGGTACCTGCCAACGCCTGATGCTGCCTACTTCTTGTGTTCCCGGCGTGCCGCAGTGTTCGCGTCAATTGTCGACGAAGCGTCGCTGGAGCCTTTGCTCAAGGCCCACTTCAACGGCACGTTGGCCGACTTCCTGCGCTTGCGGCTCGGGGTGGACGACTTGGCGGCCTACACAGAGCGCCTGGGTCATGAGCAGATGGGCGCCAACTGCGACCTGCCTGAACGCACCACCTTCTGCCGGCGCTCGCTGGCAGCGTGCCTGGACTTGTTGCAGGACGCAGCCAGCAGTGAGCGGGTGGCCTATCAAGCCTACGCGCAAGAGGTCATGGGAGGCCAGCGCGCCGCCTTGGTTGACATCGGCTTCAGCGGCACCATACAGAAAGCCTTGTCGAAATTCCTCACAGGTGTTTCAGGTGCTTACTATTTCGTCACGGTCGAGGCGGCTGCGGAAGTTGAGGCCACGGGGCAATTTGCCAAGGGTTGTTTTGGGCAATACATCAATGCCTTCCATTCGGACATGCCCATCTATCAGTACGCCTTGTTGTCCGAGGCCATTCTGACGGCACCTCACGGGCAGCTGGTTCGTTTTGTCATGCAGGACGGCCAGCCGGTGCCGCAGTTCAAGGCCGGTGGGGTGGCGCAGGCACATTTTTCCGACATCGAGCACATTCACCAGGGCGCGCTCCGTTTCCTCGAAGATGTGCTGCAAACAGTTGGCGACGACTTTGAGCAGCTTGCGGGTCACCATTTCACGGCCAACCTGGCCATTCGGCAGCTCATGCGGGGGCGCTGGAAACTGCATGTCGAAACGCCTGTGCTCCAAGTGGAAGACAACTATTCGGGGAACCAGGAAATCTCCGTTTTCGATTTTTACGAAAAAAAGCGCCTGCGCCTGCCGGGTACCTTGGATTCGTGACGGTGGCCGGATGCCCGGTTTGTCGAAGAGGGCGCCCCTGTAGAATGAAAAGCTGCTCTTCCTTTTCGCGCCGAGCTGTCCCGTGACGGGGGTTCGGCTGTTTTTTTGCGCTGCGCATGTCCACCTCCCAACCCCCATCTGTCCGTCTAGGCGAGCGGCTTGTTGCCAAAGGCAAGCTCAGCGAGCGTGACCTGGAGCGGGCGCTGCTCGCGCAACAGGAGATGAAAGGCCTGATCGGCGAAGTCATGATCCGGTTGGGGCTTGTTGCCGAGCACGATGTGACACAAGCCTTGTCGGAGCAGCTTGGTGTGCCCTACGTGGCGCCCAAAGACCTGCCCGATTTGCCCACCGTGCCCGAAGGCGTGTCGCCGGTTTTCCTGCAAAACCACCTTGTCTACCCGATGAAGTCGGACGCCCAGGGCCTGCATGTCGTCATGGCACGCCCCCAGGATGCCTACCTGCTCCAGGCCATCCGCCTGGCCGCTGGCACGGATGTGCAGACGTACATCTGTGAACCGTCGGTGCTGGAAAAGCTGGTGCCCTTGCTCACCGAGCCGGTCGATGCAGCTGAGCCGCTGGAGACCGATGGCAATGCGGCCGACGGGGATGAGTTCATTGAGCACCTCAAAGACCTCGCGTCCGAGGCGCCGGTCATCCGCCTGGTCAACCAGCTCATTGCCGACGCGCTGGACCGCCGTGCTTCAGACATCCACATGGAGCCCTTCGAAGGCGAGGTGCATGTGCGCTACCGCGTCGATGGCGTGGTGCAACGCGCCGACGACTTGACAACCGCACTGGCGGCGGCTGCGGTGTCCCGCATCAAGCTGCTGGCAGGGCTCAACATCGCCGAGCGCCGCTTGCCGCAAGACGGACGCATACGCACCCGCATCAAGGGGCGCGAAATCGACCTGCGCGTCTCGACTGTGCCCACCGTTCACGGTGAAAGTGTGGTGCTGCGTGTGCTCGACCGCGCGTCCGTGCGGTTTGGCCTCGACCAGATGGGTTTTGCCCCGGACAACCTGGCGCGCTTTCACCAGCTGCTGGCCCAGCCCCATGGTGTTTTGCTCATCACGGGCCCCACCGGTTCGGGGAAAACCACCACCTTGTACGCGGCCCTGTCCACACTGGACTCGGCCACCCTCAAGATCATCACGGTCGAAGACCCGGTGGAATACCAGCTGCCGGCCATCAACCAGATCCAGGTCCACCCGGCCATTGGCCTGAGTTTTGCACACGTCCTGCGCTCCATCCTGCGCCAGGACCCCGACATCATCATGGTCGGTGAAATGCGCGACACCGAAACCGCCGAAATCGCCGTCCAGTCGGCGCTGACCGGTCACCTGGTGTTGTCCACCTTGCACACCAACACCGCCGCCGGTGCGGTCACGCGGCTGCAGGACATGGGCATTCCCCGCTACCTCATCACCTCCAGCGTCACCGGGGTGTTGGCGCAGCGCCTGGTGCGCCGCCTGTGCCCCGAATGCCGCCGCCCCCACGCCCCATCGCCTGCTGTGCTGGAGAGCCTGGGCATGACCGCCGAACAAGCGCCGGTGTTGTATGAGGCCGTTGGGTGCCCCCATTGCCAAGGTTCTGGCTACCGTGGCCGCACCGCCATCCACGAACTGCTGGTGCTGGACGATCCCGTTCGCGACGCCATTTTGAGCGGCGCCGACGCCAACACCTTGCAGCGCCTCGCGCAGGAGCGAGGCATGGCATCGCTCTACCAGGATGGCTTGCGCGCCATGCTGGAAGGCCTGACCACGCTGGAAGAGGTGATGCGTGTCACCCGGGACGCGGCCGATGCCTGAGTTCCAGTACCGTGCGCTCAATGCGCAGGGGCAGACCAGCCAAGGGCGCATCCAGGCCAACGACCAGGACCAGGCCCTGCGCCTGTTGCGCCAGCAGGGCCTCACGCCCACCGAAGTGGTGTCGCCCGATGGCGTGGGCGCATTGCCCGCCGCCGCTGCAGGCACCAGCTCGGGCGGAGGGCGCCGCTGGTTCACACGCGAGCGCTCCGCCAAGATCACCGCCGACGATGTGCTGGCCTTTGTGCAGGAGTTGGGCACCTTGCTGCGCGCAGGTTTGCCGCTGGACCGCGCGCTGCGCGTGCTGACCCAGATGCAGTTGCACCCGGGCATGCAGGTGCTACAGCAAGACATGCTCAAAGCCATCAAGGCCGGGCGCAGCCTCAGCCAGGCCATGGTGGCACACAGCCCGACCTTTGGCCCGCTGCACGTCAACCTCATCCGCGCAGGCGAGGTCAGCGGCAAACTGCCCGAAGCCTTGAGCTACCTGACCGAACACCTCGAGCGCAGCAAAAGCCTGCGCTCCAGCCTGGTCTCCGCACTCATCTACCCAGCCATCCTGCTGGGCACGGCCGCCGTGTCCGTGGCCTTGATGCTCGGTTTTGTGGTGCCCCAGTTCAAGCCCCTGTTCAGCGACCTGGGCGACCGGCTTCCCTGGCTTACCGATGTGGTGGTCCGGCTGGGCGACACATTGGTCGAACACGGCCCCGGCCTGCTGCTGGCCATCACCGTGCTGGTGCTGGTGCTGGGGCGCTGGTGGCAAACGGACAACGGGCGGCGCCAGAAAGAACGCTTGTTGTTGGGACTTCCCCTGCTGGGCCCGCTGCTGCTGCGCTATCAGATCAGCCGATTCACCGGTACCCTGGGCACCTTGCTGGCCAACGGCATTGGCCTCATCCAGGCCATCGGCATCTCGCGCGACGGTCTGAACTACGACACCTTGCGGCAGCGCCTGGCCCCCCTGAGTGATGCCATCAAACAGGGGCAGCGGTTCTCCCGGGTCATTGCCGACAGCCAGTTGCTTGACCCCGCCGCCCTGCAATTGGTGGCCTTGGGCGAGGAAACAGGGCGCCTCGATACAATGCTGCTTGAACTGACCAAACAGCAAGAAGCGGCGTTGCAGACCCAGACACGCCGCCTGTTGACCCTGTTGGAGCCTTTGCTCATCCTCAGTCTGGGCTTGGTCATTGCCCTCATCATCATTGCGATCCTGCTCGGGATCCTGTCTGTCAACGAATTGGTTGCATGAAAAATCGTACCTCTGTTTCCGGCTTTACCCTTGTTGAATTGTTGGTGGTGCTCGCCATCCTTGGGCTGCTCGCGGGCCTGGTCGGCCCCCGCGTGCTCAACCAGTTTGGCGGGTCCAAAGTCAAAGTCACCAAACTGCAGATCGAAGACTTTGGCCAGGCGCTCGATGTCTTCAAGCTCGACACCGGCCGCTACCCCAACCAGCAGGAAGGCCTGCGTGCGATTGTGGAGAAACCGGCCAACATGCCCGGCTGGAACGGCCCCTACCTCAAGAAAAACACCTTGCCACAAGACCCCTGGGGCAATGAGTACCAGTACGTGTTCCCCGGCAAGAATGGTGCGTACGACATTTTCAGTCTCGGTGCAGACAATGCCCCGGGCGGTGAAGGCGAGAATGCCGACATCGGCAACTGGAACTGATCGACACAGGGGCTTCACCCTCATCGAGCTCGTGGTGGTGCTGGCCCTGGGGGCCATGGTGCTGCTCGTGCTCTCGCCCCGGCTGGAGGCGCTGCTGGACGCCGTGCGCTACCGCAGCGTCGTGCAAGACACCTTGCGCACCCTGGAACGCGCCCGCATGCAGGCGGTGGTCCAGGGTCAGCGCTCCGTGGTGGCGGTGGACGTGGCACAGCGCCAATTCCTCATGGCCGGCCAACCTGTGCTCACCCTGCCCGAGGCGGTCGAGCTGGATGTCACCGGCGTCGCCGACCTGGCACAGCGCCAACCCAGCCTGTTTTTCGAACCCGATGGCAGCGCCAGCGGCGGGCGCCTGACGCTGTCCACCGGTGGCCGGGTCAGCCACATCGAGCTGGACTGGCTGACCGGCCAGATCATCCTCTCGCGGGCGGCACCATGAAACCCCATCGCGGCTTCAGCCTGCTCGAAACCCTGGTGGCCCTGGCCATCCTGTCACTGAGCCTGGGTGTCATTTATCAGGCGCAGGGCACCAGCGTGCGCGCCATATCGCACAGCCTGTCGCTGCAAAAAGTGTTGCTGCACGCGCAAAGCCTGTTGGCCGAACACACCGGGCCACACACCCAGGCCTTGCCCACCAGTGGCGCCACTGCCGATGGCTTGGCGTGGACGGTCTCGCGCCAGCCGCTGGAACTGCCGCCCCTGCTCGAAGGCGGCCCGCCCGTGCCGGTGCTGCGTGTGGACCTCGACCTGGCCTGGAGCGACGGCGGTCGCGACCGGCAGCTGCGCCTGTCCACGCTGGACCAGCCATGACACGCCGGCAACAACTCGGATTCACGTTGGTTGAGGTGGTGATCGCCGTCGGGCTCACCAGCCTCATCCTGGCCGCCTTGGGCAGCGCCTTGCACGGTATCAGCCAGGGTTTTGCCCGCGCCACCGAACAGGCCCAACGCCAAGACCGCGTGCAGCGCACCACACAGGCCTTGCGGGGCAGCCTTGGCCGCATCACCGGCGCGCGTTTTGCGCGGGCGCCACAAACCCTGGCCGAGGGCAGCGCCAACCAACTCACCTGGCTGGCCCCGCTGCCCGACAGCGCGCCCGTGGCCGGCCTCTATCGGTGGCAGTTGCGCGCGCTCGACAACAAGCTGGAACTGGCCTTTGAAGACCCCCAACTCAACGCCCCTGGAACCCCAGGCGCCGCGCCTGCCCCCACCGTCCCAGCCTTGCCCAACAAAGTGCTGCTGGACGACCTGACCCGCCTGGTTCTGGCCTACCAGCACCCCGACACCGGGGCTTGGCAAGACACCTGGGCCGCGCCGCGCCCGCCGCTGCGCCTGCGCCTGCTCATCAGCACCGAGGCCGACGGTGCCTGGCCGGCCATCATCGTGCGCCTGGGGCAGGCCGGATGACGCGGCCAACCCGTCGCCCCGGAGGGCTGGCGCTGCCCGCCGTGTTGTGGACACTGGCCGCCTTGTCGCTTTTGCTGGGCAGTTTTGTCCAGTTTGCGCGTGTCGAAACACAGCTCACCGCCACCTTGGTGGACCAGCAAAAGACGCGCAGTCTCATGGCGGCCGGCGTCACCTACGTAGAGGCCGCCCTCAGCCAAGACCAGCGACTGGGCCAGCAGCCACCGCTGGACGCCGGCATCGAACTCGACGGCCAGCCCATCGAGCTCCGGCTGGTCAACGTCGCCGGCCTCATCGATCTCAACGCAGCCGAAGACGCGCTTGCTACGCAGCTGCTCCAGCGCGAATTGCAGTGGCCGCTTGAAAAAATTCAGGCCTTTCTCGACCACCGGCGCAGCCGGCCGGTGCCCGCCTTTGCTTCGTTGTCTGACCTGCGCCGCGCCCCCGGCATGGACGCCGCCAGCTGGGCGCGGCTGGCGCCGCTGGTCACGGTGCATGGCGGCAGCAGCGGCGTCAACGTCTTGTTGGCGCCGCTGGAGGTCTTGACGACCCTGCTGCCCAACAACCCCCGCGCGGTGCAGGCCTTCGATCAGGCCCGCCGGGAGCCCGGCCAAACGCCCGACCTCACACTCATCAACAGTCCGCACCACCAGCCCGTGTCGGTGGGGGCCTACCGCCTCGACGTCACCGTCACCTTGGGCGAGGGCCGCACCTGGCGGCACCGCTATTGGCTGGTGCGCGACAATCGGCAAGGCAACCGCCTGCGTGTTGCCGACCACAATCCTTTGCCCGCCCCATGAATTCCCTGCTGCAACGGCTCTACCCCTGGTTCCACCTCTGGCAACAAGGCTGGCGCGATCTGTGGACGCGCCTGCCCTGGGGGCGCTTGTCCCCCGCGCTGCGCACGCCCGAGGGCCAGACCCTCACCTTTCTGCGTGGGCGCTGGCAACCCGCCACGGCGCCCGCCACCGGGCTGCTGATCCCGCCGGCCCAAACGCTGTTGCGGCGCATCACCCTGCCGCCCCTGGTGGCGGCGCAGCGGCTGACCGCCTTGCACAGCGAGGTGTTGCATGCCTCGCCTTTTGACCCTGCCGACACCCGGTGGGGCCACCACGGCGTCACCCTGGCCGATGGGCGCATCGAATACGAACTCGCCATCGTGCATGCCCGCGCGTTGGAGCCCGCTGGCGCCATTTACGCCCAGGGCGCCCACGGGCCCATCCCCTTGCGCACCTTGCCCAAGCAGCAGGCTGCATGGCTCACCTGGGGTTTGCTGGCCTTGTTGGGGTTGCTGTTGCTGGCCGCCCTGGCCAGCCCGTTGGTCTACCGCCACCAACAAACCCAGGCCCACACGCTGGCCTCCGCCGAACTGGTGAAACGCACCACCGAGCTGCAGCAGCAACGCGAAAAACTTCAAAACCAGCACCAGCAATACCAGGCGCTGTTGGCGCAAGTCGACACCCACGCCGAACCGCTGGCCGTGCTCGAACAGCTCAGCACCGTCGTGCCCGACCACACCCACTTTGTCCAGCTCAGGCTGCAGGAACGTCAGGTCTCGGTCGAAGGCCAAACCCCCAACGCGCTGGAACTGCTCAACCTGCTGCAGGGCACCCCTGGCCTGGCCGGTGTGCAACTGGCCGGCGCTGTGCAGCGCCACCCGCAAACCGGCAAAGACATCTTCCAGCTTCAAATGCGCGTCCAACCATGAACCCACCGGCCCAAGCCCACCGCTACCGCCACGTTCTGGCGCCGCTGGTCACCGTGTTGGTGCTGGCCCTTTGCGCGCTTGCGCTGGCTTTGCCCTACCTGTTCAAGTACCAGGGCTACCAGCAAGACATGCAGAAGCAGGCGCCCCGCATCCAGCGCTTGTTGGGCCTGGCCGATGCCGGCCCCGCGCTGGCCGAGCGCGAGCAGGCCTACCAGGCGGCGCTCGACGCCCTGGCCTTCCCGCCCGACAAAGAGGGCGAAGCCCTGCACAACGAGCTGTCCACCCGGCTGCGCCAGGCCGTCAACGGCAGTGGCCTCACCGTCACCAGCCTCAGCCCCTTGCCCAACAAACCGCAAGAGGGGTTGGAGCGTTACCCGGTGTCCCTCAGTGTGTCCGGCAACCTGGCCCAGCTGCAGAACTTTCTGGCCACGCTGCACCAGCCGCCGCGTCTCCTGGTGGACAGCATGACCATCCGGCAAGGCCGCCCCACGCCCGACGGCGCACAGATCGTCAACGTCGAAATCACCATCGTCGCCTTGCGACGCAGCCAGGTCTGACCATGCGAGGCACCGCATCGATTCGCCCCCACCACCTGCTGCTGTTGGCGCTGCTGGCAGCGGGCAGTTTCGGCCTCTACTACGCGTGGACCATCGGCCTGCAGCGGCTGCAGGCCATTCCCACTTTTTGGGTGCCCCTGGCCCCCGCGTTGCCTGACGTACCCGCCGCCCAGACACCACCGCCGGTGCCCGCCGCCCTGGCCGTCACCCGCAACCGGCCCCTGTTCTGGGACAAACGCCAGCCACCGCCACCACCCGCCGCCAAAGGTCCACCCGTGGAACCACCGCGCCTGTTGGGTGTCATATCACCCTCCGGCGCCCCCGCGCTGGTCATGCTCGCGCAAGGCAACCCGCCGCAACAACGCGTGTTCCGCGTGCGTGCCGGTCAAACGGTGGGGGCGTTCACCGTCAAGTCCATCACCCCCCAAGGCGTCGAACTCACCGGGCCCAACGGGCCTCTGAGCCTGTCCATGCCCAGGCGTGTGCGCAACTGAAGCCCACCCGCCGTTTCCATTCAGACATGCGAACACCCAACATGAAAACCCCCTCGTTCAAACCGCACAGGCTCAGCCTCCTGCTCACGGTCGCGCTGGTGGGCTGTGCATCGCCGCAGCGTCCTACCTCTCTGCTCCAGCTGGGGAACACGCCAACCGCCATCACCGCCTCCGGCGCTGCAGCCGCACCGTCCACTTCGCTGGGCAACTCCGAAGGCGCGACCACCGCCGTCGCAGCCGAAGGCAGCCCCCCCCCGCCCGACAGCACCCGCCGCCAACGCATCTACCCCGGCAACGACCAGACCGTCAACCTCGCGCCCCGCGCGCCCACCTCGGTCGGGGGGCAAAAAATTTCGCTCAACTTCGACCGCGCGCCGCTGTCCGATGTGGTGCAGTCCATCGTGGGCGACATCCTCAAAAAGCCCTACAGCCTCAGCGGCGACCTGCCCGGCGACGTCACCCTGCGCACCACCAGCCCGGTGGCGCAGGCCGACGTGGGGGCCATCCTCGAAGCCCTGCTCTCGGCCCGAGGCCTGGGCATGGTCACCGACGCCCAGGGCACCGTGCACATCGGTCCCAATGACGCACTCAAAGGCATCCCGTCCCGCCCGGGCCAAACCATCGGCCGGGGCTTGAGCGTGGTGCCGCTGCAGCACATCGGCGCCCGCGAGATGGCCGACATCCTCAAGCCCCTCATGGCGCCTGACGCCCTGGTGCGCGTGGATACCCTGCGCAACCTGCTGGTGGTGCAGGGCACCCAAACCCAAATCCAGTCGTGGCTGGACCTGGTGCACACCTTCGACGTCAACGCCCTCGCGGGCATGTCCTTCGGCATCTTTGCGCTTGAAAACGCCGAGGTCAATGAAATCGCCAAGGCGCTCGAGCTGCTGGCCGCGCGGGGTGACAGCCCCATCGAAGGTGGCATGCGCGTGTTGCCGGTCGAGCGGCTCAACAGCCTGCTTGTGATCGCGCCGCGCAAGCAGATGCTCGACACCGTCAAAACCTGGATCGACCGCCTTGACCAGGCGCCCGACAGCGCCCTGCAGCCCCAGGTGCATGTGTACGCCGTGCAACACGGCAGCGCCACACAGATGGCCAACGTGTTGGGCGCGCTGTTTGGCAGCAAGACAGCCGCCGCCAACAACAACGCCCGGGGCGCCCTGGCCCCTGGCCTGGGGGGCGCCAGCGCCTCCAGCACGCGCGCCACCACCCCAGCTGCCAGCACCACGGCGTCCGGTGCTTCTGGCACCGCCGGCACCACGGCTGCGGCCGGCACCGCCAACCGCAGCGGCACCAGCACGGGCGCCACCGGCAGCACGGGCCTGTCGCCCGCCACCTCCCTGGGTGCCTCGTCGCAGGCAACGCTGGCGGCGGCAGCCACCAGCCAGCAGGCCAGCGCCATCGATCTGGAAGGCGATGTCCGCATCGTCGCCGACGACACCACCAACAGCCTGCTGGTGCACGCCTCCCGACGCGCCTACCGGCGCATCGAGTCGGCCATCCGCCAGATGGACATCGCGCCCTCGCAGGTGCTCATCGAAGCCAGCATCATCGAGGTCTCGCTCACCGACAAACTGCAATACGGCCTGCAGTGGTACTTCAATGACAGCCTGGGCGGGCGCCTCTCCGGCAGCACCGGCACCGGCAGCCTGTCGCGCGGCACCACCTCGGCGCTCTCGCGCGTGTTGCCCGGCTTCAACTACACCATCACCGACGCCGCCGGCAGCGTGCGCGCCGTGCTCAGCGCCCTGGCCAGCGAAACCGGCCTCAAGGTGGTTTCCAGCCCCAGCCTGCTCGCGCTCGACCGCCAGGCCGCCGAAATCCGCGTGGGCAACCAGCAGCCCATCCTGAGCTCCACCACCACCACCGACGGCGGCAACGTCACCCAGGCAGTGACATATAAAGACACCGGTGTGCTGCTGCGGGTGGTGCCACGCATCAACAGCAATGGCCTGGTCACGCTCGACATCGCCCAGGAAGTGACCGACGTGGGCGGCATCGACACCGCCACCGGCCAGCGCTCCTTCCTTCAGCGCAGCCTGCAAAGCCGCATCGCCATCCCCAGCGGGCAAACTGCCGTGTTGGGCGGCCTCATCCGCGACAACACCAGCAACAACCAGTCGGGCCTGCCGGGCCTGTCCAAAATCCCAGGCATCGGGGCTTTGTTCGGGGCCACCGAAAAAAGCATAGACCGCACCGAACTGCTGGTGGTGCTCACCCCGCGCGTGTTGGAAAATGCGCGCCAGCTCACCGACATCAGCGACGAAATCCGTGCCCGCCTGCTCAGCAACCCACCCCTCTCGGCGCCGGGGTTGTTGTCAGGGCGCAACAGCGACGTGCCCGCTGAAGCCCCGGAACCCAGGCTTAAATGAACGGCGTCGGTTTTTTGACACACCGGCTGTTGTAGGCAGTTCACCCGCCAGCAACATCAGTTATAGTTATCTCGTCTCGTGGCTGTCTTGTGCACGGGCACGTTTCAATCCTAACTCATGAGGAAATGTATGAAATTGAAAATGAAGGCGCTCTCGCTGGCCGTGGCCACCATCGCCGCTGGTACCGCTGCGCACGCTGCTGACGTGGCCATGTTCCCCTATGTGGTGAACAGCCCCACCGTTGCTACCCTGGTGTCCATCGTTGACACCGGCGCCGCAGACGACGGCTACACCGTGGGTGGTGTGCCTGGCGGTAGCCGTCTGCACTGGCGTCTGAACTACAAGGCCGGCGCCAACGCCAGCACCAACTCGGCCATCTGCGAAGAAGTGAACTACTTCCTGCCGTCCAGCCAGAACGACATCCAGACCGTTGACATCGGCGGCAACTTTGGCGGCACCACCAAGGGTGTGCTGTTCAACGACGCTTCCATCAACAACGACTGGGATGCCAACACCACCGCTACCATCAACTACATGCTGGGCAAAGCCGCTGGCGTGCAGCGCGGCGTGCTGTTTGTGCACAACTCCAACTCTGACGGCGTCCTGAACCCAGGTGCTCCCGTTGGCCAGACCATCTATGGCGAAGCCATGATCCTGGACATCAGTGCTGGTGCCGCATGGGGCTACCAAGCTGCGCTGCGCGACAACGGTGGCGTCAACACCGCCGCTGCGTTCGACTTCAGCCTGGCTGCCACCAACGCTGCTGGTTCGGCTCCTGACATCCTGACCTTCATGCCTTTGGCTGAAACCACGACCCGCGTGTTCGTGACCCCGGTGAACTCGCTGGCTGCTACCCCGCTGCTGGGTGTGGACGGCTCCAGCGCCGCCAACTGGGACCGCCACACCGCACGTGTGGGCCTGGTGACCGGTACCGGCGTGGCATACGACCGCGACGAAAACCTGGTTTCGGGCACCACCCTGAGCAACGTGACCTGCGTGGGCTTCGTTGACGTGGGCGACCTGATGACCGCTGGCGCCAAGGCCGTTCTGGCCAACGGCGGCTGGGGCACCCTGTCCATCCAGCAAGGCACCGGCGCTGCTGCCACGTCCTTCAACGTGAACACCGCTGTGGCCACCAAGCTCGAGTACAACACCTCCGGCAACCTGAACGGTCAGGGCGTTGGCGGCACGTTCAACAACGGCTTCATCATGCGTTAATCCCTTTTCTGGGATAATGCAAAGGGTCGCGCTTAGCGCGACCCTTTTTTTTGTTATTCATGAAACCAACACGCTGGGCGTGAGTCTCAATCGCGATGAAGAAACCGATCCTCCGTTCCCTTTCCGCACTTGTGATGGCCCTGGTGCTGGCCGCCTGTTCACAAACCCCGGGTGCCGTGGGCATTGAAAAAGGGCGCACCGCCGCCATGCCGGCAGACGCATCCTGGGCCGCTGCTCAGGACAAAAATGGGCGTTTGAAAATTGCCCACTACGACGACAAGCGTTACCTCCACATCGTGGACCCCGTCAAGGGCACCGCTGCCCAGCCCTTCCACCCCGAAGGCAACACCCGGGCGTCATCGGGCATCGACATCGCCTGGTTGGGCGACGAGGCGTTTGTGGCCTTTCGCGACAAAGAGCCGAAGCGCGATGTGTTCATTGGCAACATCGCCAAGCCCGACACCTTGGCTGGCGTTGCGGGCGACAGCGTGCCGCTTTCGCGCGTCAAGCTCTTGCCCTCCGGCGATGGCCTGGCCGCCATCTGGTACGGCGAGAAAAACCTCGGACAAAAAAAATACCACGTCAACTACCGCCAGCTGGACGCCAAGGGCCAGCCCCAGGGCGAGGTGCAAGAGCTGTTTGAAGGCATATACCCGGTGGCATCTGTCACGCCGGCTGGACGCACTACCGCGCTGAGCTGGCACAAAAAAGACGGCGCCGACGTGATTGTGGCCCGCAGCAAAACCGACGCGCAGCCGTTTGGCGACGAGGTGGTGGTGGCCAAAACCGGCCCGCTGACCCCCCTGTTCGAGGCCATTTCAGCAGGCGAACGGACACTGGCTTTTTGGCACGCGCAATACGGCGCCAACCTCGACGAGTTCCGCCTAGAAGGCGCCTTCTCGGACGACGGCATCAAGTGGGAAAAATTCCACCTCAAGGGGTTGGATGGCATGGACATCGAGTCGGCCGATTTTGCGGCTGACGGCCAGGGCAATGTGGCGGCTGTGGTGGCTGCCATCCCAAGTGCCGAATTCAAGGCCAAAATTGGAAAAATGCGCGCCTACATCGTCTTGTCGCACGACAATGGCGCCACGTGGTCGGCGCCGGCCGAGCTCCGGCAAGACCCCCTGCAAAAAACCGCCGACAAGGTGTTCAGCCACAGCCGCGCACCCAAGGTGGTGTTCACCGGCCCGGGCAAGCTGCTGGTGGCATGGCAAGATTGGCGCGACCTGCGCTCAGCGGTGCACATCAGCTACTCTGAAGATGGTGGCAAAAGCTGGATGATCAACGACCAGCGCTACAGCGAGCACGGCCCCTTGCTGGAGGGTCTGGCCCTGTTCTCCAAGTCGCTGTTTGTGCACGATGGCACGGTCCAGATGGTGGTGGAGCGCTATGTGAGCGATGGCATGAGCGAAAAGCGGTTGGAGGTGCGGACCCTCAAGCGTGACGACCTGGTGAACTGGAAGCCGCGCCAACCCAAACACGGCCAGCCCGACCCGGCCCAACTGGAGCAGCGGGTGCTGGACTACTGGGCGGCCCTGCAGGCGCGGGATTTTGAGAAGTCTTACAGCCTGCTGGATCCGTATTTCCGTGGCAAGGTGCGTTTTGACATCTACAAGGAAAACCTGGGCAAGATCGAATACCGCAACCCGGTGCTGAAATTCAAAGACAGTTATGGCCCCTTGGCGATGGCCGTGACCAAGATGACGGTGGAGGTCAAACCCATCACCATCAACAACAAAACCTTCAAAATGGATCCTGCGGAAAGAGACATTCCTACCAGGTGGTTGTGGGTCGATGGCGCTTGGTACATGGAGTATTACCAAGAGAGCAAGGAAATCAAATACGTGCCTTTTTGATTGATCTTGTCAACAACCAACAAAACAGTGGGCGTGCCCACTGTTTTTTGTTGTGGAAATTGAATGAATAAAAACAATCTCACAAAGCTGTGGGGGGCCGTACAAGCTGAATTCAGAACCCTGTACGCGGGCAGCCTGTTGGGGGTGCTGTGGTTTCTGCTCGCGCCTTTGTTGCAGGTGGGTATGTATGTGTTTCTGTTCCAGGTCGTCTGGAAGTTGCGCGTCAACCTCCACCACGGGGGCGACGTGTCTTTTGTGTGGTTTCTGCTCAGCGCCTACATTCCCTACTGGGCCTTTCAAGACGCGCTGAGCCGCGCGGCCGGGGCGCTCACGGCCAACGCACACATCATCCGCAACACGCCGTTCCCGCCCTGGCTGCTGGTGGTGGCGCGTGTCATGCTCCCGTTTGGCGTGATGCTGGCGCTGGTGTTGCCCTTGTGGCCGGTGTTGCACCAGGCGGGGCATTTCCAGCTTCAATGGGCCGATGGCCCCTGGCTGGCCTTCACGCTGATGTGCCTGGCGGGCATGGCGGTGGGCTTGGCGGTGTTGCTTGCCTCGGTCGGGGTGGTGTTGCGCGACCTGGCCAACATCGTGCCACCGCTGCTGATGGCGCTGATGTTGACCGCACCCATCATGTACCCACTGCAAAACGTGCCAGAGGCCATGCGCGGCTGGTTCTGGCTCAACCCCTTGACGCCGTTTGCCGAGGCCTTCCACACCCTGTTGCTCACGCCGCAGGGCCTGGACCTGGGCCACGCGCTGGCCATGCCGGCGCTGGCGCTGGGCGCCTTGTGGCTGGGGCGCTGGGCCTATCGCAAGATAGCCCCCGACCTGGTTGACCTGCTGTGAGGCCACCGAACCGATGAACGCCTTGCCTACCATTGAACTGGTCAACGTTGCCAAGCGTTACCGTGTCTACCCCAGCCCGCGCGACCGGGTGCTGGAATGGATCAGCCCCCGCACCCGCCACACCACCTTCGATGCGCTGCGTGGCGTGTCGCTGGCCCTGCACCAGGGCGACACCCTGGGGCTGGTGGGCGACAACGGCGCGGGCAAGTCCACCTTGCTCAAGCTGATTGCCGGCGTCATCCAGCCCACTGGCGGCGAGTTGCACGTGCGCGGCAGCCGACTGGCCATTCTGGATTTGTCGGTGGGCCTGAACGAAGAACTCAGCGCCCGCGACAACGTGTTGCAGCAGCTGGGCTGGTACGGCCTGTCGCGGCAGCAGGCCTTGGATCGCATGGATGGCATCATCGACTTTGCCGAACTCGGCCATGTGCTGGACCGCCCGATCAAAACCTACTCCACCGGGATGAAGGTGCGGCTGGGCTTTTCGGTGCTCACCAGCATGTCGCCCGACATCCTGCTGGTGGACGAAGCGCTGTCGGTGGGCGACCTGGCGTTCCAGCAAAAATCCATCCAGCGCATGATGGGTTTCAAGGAGCAGGGCAAGACCATCATCTTCTGCTCGCACAGCCTCTACCAGATCGAACAGTTCTGCGACAAGGCCTTGTGGGTCCAGAACGGCGCCATCCAGATGTTTGGCCCGGCGCGCGAGGTGCTGCAGGCCTACGAGCAGTACCAGCTGGCCAAGGGCCGCCAGGCGCCCGCGCATGCGGGCGTGCCCGCACCTGCGGCACCGGTGCGCATCGAGTCGCTGGCGGTGGAGCCCCCGCCGCCCATCACCCAGGGTTCGGCCCTGACGGTGAAGGCGCGTGTGGCGGCGTTGTTGCCTGGTGTGCGTTTTCACTACAGCCTGTCGATCAAGATCAACGGCGAGCGCGGGCTGGTGGTGGTGGGCAGCCACCTGGCCGGTGAGCCGCCCCTGCAAGGCAGCGGCGAGCTGAACATCACCCTGCCCGAACACCCGATTGCCGCCGGCCACTACGCCTTCCACCTGCGTTTGTGGGACGAAAGTGGCATGGTGGTGCTGGCCGAGACGGACATACCCGACGTGGCCTTCCTCAAGCAGGACGACCTGATGGGCCTGATTCGCACGCCACATGTGGTGCGCTGGCAAGCATCGGAAAGCGGGGGCGGCCAGTGAAGGCTGAGCCCCGCTGCAGCCCACACGAGCTGGACTTGCGCATTGTGTTGCCCAGCCAAGTGTTTGGCGGGGCGGAACGCACGGTGCTCAATTTGCTGGAGGGGATGGCCCGGCTGCCCACGCAGCCGCGCGTGACCTTGTATGGCCACGCCGACATGCTGAGGCCACACCTGGCTGGGCGGGAAGATGTGGCGGTGGTGGACGTGTCGGGCTGGGGCATGGGCACCTCGCTGCGGGGTTTGCGTTCCACCCGGCACGATGCGCGCCTGCTGGCCAACCACGTGGCCACCCATCGCGACCGAACCGCCAAAACCGTGGTACTGGGCTTTTTGCACTACGGTGCCGCCATGGCGGTGTGGATGCGCCGCTTTCTGGCCGATCAACCACGCCTGAGCGTGATCGCCAGCCCGCGTGGGCCGTCGTGTGCGGGCATTCCCATGATTTCGTCGGACCGCACCATCCGCTTCTTGCTGCACGCCCACATGGCGCTGGCTGGGCGCTGGTGTGACGCGGTGGTGGTGCCATCGCAAGGCATGCGCCAGGAGTTGCTGACGCGCTACCAGGGCCACCCGGACCGCGTGGTGGCCATTGCCAACAGCTACCCCACCGTGGCCGATGCCATCTGGCACGAGTACGCAGTGCGGGCGCCGCGCCCTGCCAGCGCCGGCACACGTTTTGTGATGGCCACGCGCCTATCGGCCGAAAAGAACATTCTTCTGGCGCTGGAGGCCTTTGCCCGCCACGCACCCAGCCACCCGGAAGACACACTCACCATCGTGGGCGATGGGCCGGCACGGGCAGAGATTGAAGCCAACATTGCCGCGCATGGGCTGGCGCGGCAGGTGCAGGTGCAGCCCTTTCAACGCGAACCGTTCGCGCTGATCGCGCAGCACGATGTGTACCTGCACACGTGTTTGATCGAGGGCTTTGGCAACTCGATGATCGAGGCCTTGGCCGTGGGCGTGCCGGTGATTGCCACCGACTGCGATTTTGGGCCGCGCGAAATTGTGATGCAGGGCATCAATGGCCTGCTGGTGCCCCAACACGATGTGGCCGCTTTTGCCCGCGCCATGGCCGACATCAAAACCTTGCCAACGGAACGTTTGCGCGTGGCCGCGCGAGACAGCGCCCAGATCTACACCAACTTTGTGATGGCCGCGCGTTATGTGGATGTGTTTTGCCGCGTATGAACCCCAACCTCGCCGCCCCGGCTTTTGAACTCAGCCACGTCAACGCAGGCGAGGGTGCAGAGCGCCTGGTGGTGCTGTTTGAAACCGTGTTCCAGCATGCCGTGTCGCCCCAGGACTGGGCCTGGAAATACGCCCATGCCGCGTCGTTCCACACCATCGCGTGTGCGCCCGATGGGAGCTTGCTGGGCCACGCCGGTGTGCAGTTTGCCGGGCACCTGCCCAACGGACGCAAGGCCGGCCAGGTATGCGATGTGATGGTGCACCCCGCGCACCGGGGGCAACTGCAGGGCGGCGTGTTTGCGCGCATGCTGGGCGAGCTGGCCGCCGAAGCCGGGCGCCGGGACTATGGCCTTTGTTACGGCTTTCCAGGTGACAGGCCGGCCAAGCTGGGCGTGCGCCTGGGGGTATACGACGAGGTGGCCCGACCGCGCGAGGCCGTTTTTATGCCCCAGGCGGCCTCGCTTTGGGAGCGTGTGTGGTGGGTGGTGCACGAATTGGACACCGCCACGTTTGCGCGCCGGTTGGACGCGGAAGCAGCCGCACGTGTGGTGGTGCGCCGCACGGCCGAGCAGGTGCTGTGGCGGTATGTGCAGGCGCCACGGGTCTACCGCTACTTTGTGGTGGGGCCGCGTTGGCGGGCGGCCACCTTGGTGGTCAAGGACGGTGGCGATGGCACGTTGCTGGTGGTGGATGTGCTGGGCGCGGCGCGCTGCACATCTGCGTGTCTGCAGCTCCTGGCCAACGTCAGCCGGCACACCGTGCGGGCCTGGGCGCACCTGGTCACGGGCGCGCAGGGCGAGGCCGAACCCACGCCCCTGGTGACCATCGAACTGGCGCAGTTGCCGGGTCGTTCCCGCCCGGACAACTGGTTTGACGACGGCCGCCCCGGCGACGTGGACATTTACTGAACGCAGGCAACGGCCCGCGCACCCAACCAATGGAGGCACCACACCCATGCTGGAGCATCGCCCCGAATCAGTGACGTTCCCCGAGCGTTGGGATGTGTCGCGCTACGGCCGCTACCTGGTGCTGGCACCCCACGCCGACGACGAGGTGTTTGGCTGCGGTGGCCTGATGGCGTTGGCGCGCGCACAAGGTGCGGAGGTGCGTGCGCTGGTGGTGACCGATGGATCGCAAAGCCACCCCGACACGCCGGCGCACGAGCTGACCCACCAGCGACAGCAAGAGGCCCGTGCGGCGGCCCATGTGCTGGGCCATGAGGTGGTGTTTTTGGCGTTCAAAGACCGCAGTTTGCGCTACGGCGAAGAACTCATCACAGCCTTGACCGAGGCCATACAAGCCTACGGGCCCGACCTGTTGCTGTGCACCCCGCCCACCGAGCCGCACCCCGACCACCAGTCGCTGGGCTTGGCCGCCATGGCCGCCGTGATGCGCCTGCCCCGCCGCCCCGACCTGGCCTGGTACGAGTCCGGCCACCTCATGGTGCACGCCACCCATGTGTGCGACATCACCACGGTGGCCGAACGCAAGACCGAGGCCATGCACTGCTTTGTGTCGCAACAAAGCCTGCTGGACTACACGCGGTGCATTGAGGCCAAAGACCGCTTCCGCTCCATCACCCTGGGCGGCGAGAGCCGGGCCGCCGAGGCCTACCACCTCATGCCCACCGCAGGCTTGGGTGAGCGTGCCGTGTTGCCAGGGCTGGACACGCTCTACATGCACCAACGGGAGCGCGCCGCCAGCCCGGCCGATGTGCCGCTGGTGAGCGTGCTGATGCGCACCATGGGCGACCCACGCCTGGAAGAGGCCGTGGCCAGTGTGTTGGCGCAAAGCTACCGCCCGCTGGAGTTGGTGGTGGTGGCTGCCCACGCGGAGAATGTGTACGCGCAGTTCCCTCAGTTCCGCGCGTTGCCGGCGCTGAAGGTGGTCAACCTGGGGCGCCGGTTGAACCGCCCGGAGGCAGCCAATGCCGCCTTGGACGCGGCCACAGGGCAATACGCGGTGTTTCTGGATGAAGACGATCTGTTTTTGCCGGAGCATGTTCAGACGCTGGTTCGCGCCTTGCAGGCCCATCCTGGGGTGCATGCCTCACACTCAAACGCCCGGATGATCGGCGTGGATGAGCAGACCACGTTTGTGTTCGATCTGCCCTTCAACGAACGTTTGCTGCACATTCGAAACCGCCACCCCATCCACACGGTCATGTTCGAACTGGGTTGGACCCAACGCAAGGGGTGCCGCTTCGACGAACAATTGGCGACACTGGAGGACTGGGATTTCTGGCTGCAGGTGTCGCGGCATACCCGGATGGTGGGGACGGGGCAACTGACGGCCATTTATCGCAACCATGAGCGCTCTTTGTCGGCGGACGATCTGCCGATGCACACCATCGCTACCATTCACAGGCGCTGGGTGGACCCGGACCGGCTGTCGGGTGTGATCTGGGCGTTGGTGGAGGAGCGGGATGCGCAGGACAGGGCGATGCATACGCTGCGTGGCCAAGTGAATGAGCGTGCGGCCGCGGCTGCAGCGGCAGAACGGGCGGTGGCAGCGGGCGAGGCCGAGCGCAGCGCGCTGATGGCGCAACTGCACGCGGCCGAGGCGCAGTGGCGTGCCGTGTGCGCCAGTCGGAGTTTTCGACTGGGAAGCGCGTTGGCGGCACCTTGGCGTTGGTTGGTGACGCTGGTCAGGCGCACCCGCGCGCGTCAGTGAAACGATTGAGAGCACGGAGAGCCATTTGTCAAAACCACTGGTCAGCGTTGTCATTCCTGCCTACAAGCACGAGGCCTATATTGCGCAGGCCATCGACAGCGTGCTGTCTTCGTCGGTGGATTTGGAGTTGCTCGTCAGGGACGATGCGTCGCCGGATGGCACCTGGCGCGTCATCGACAGTTACCAGGACGAACGTCTGCACAAAAGCCGCAACGAAACCAACCTGGGCGCGCACACCACCCTGAACGCGCTGCTGGACCAGGCCCGAGGCGAGTATCTGACCATTTTGAATTCGGACGACCGGTTTTTACCTGGCCGTCTGGAGCAATGTGTGGCGCTGGTGCGCGACGGCGGTGTCGATCTGGTGGGTACCGACGTGCGCTTGATCGACGCTGGGGGTGAGGTGGTGACCGACCATTGGTGGGTGGATGCATTTGGGGCGCTGAAGCAGGTCTGGCACGACACCCAGGACTGGGCGGCCACTTTGCTCGCTGGCAATGTGTTCATGACCACGTCCAACTTTTTCTTCAGCCGGGAACTGTGGTCCAAGGTGCGGCCCTACAGTGACCACCGTTACGTGCATGACTACGATTTTCTGTTGCGTGCTGTGGCTGGCGGTGCGCGACTCAGGTGGGTGGATGAGCCCTTGCTGGACTACAGACTGCATGGCAGCAACACCATCCGAGAGAATCCCCTGAACGCCAACCTCGAGGCATCGTCTTTGCTGCGCGAGATGTTGCCCGCCTTGCTGCAACTGCCCGGCGATCTGTCGGCGCGGGTGAAACACCTCAACAACCAATGGGGACGCATTGAGAAGTACGAAGTCGAGATTCTGAAAGATGTGCACTTACAAGAAAAAACAGCGTTGATGCAGACCTTGGAGCGCATCAGCGGGGAGGGAAAAGTGCTGTTCGAAAAAAACCAGACATTGCTGCAAGAGTTGACGAGCCAGCAGGCGTTGCAAGCGTTGCTGGCGTCGCGGGAGCAGGCGTTGGCAAGCGTGCAAGACAAGTTGGCGTCACACCAGCGGTCACAGCAGCTGCGTGACGTGGAGCTGCACCGCTTGCGGTCCACATCGTTGCTTGGGCGGCTCAAGCAGGTGGCCCGCAGAGTGCGCGCATCGGCGGGCACCGTCCGGACACTGTGGCGCGTTGCCCGGCAGGGGCGCTCGCATGCGACACCGCTGCGCGTGGCCACCTTTTCGGCATTGCGCAAAGTGGTGGCTGAGCGCGGTGATCAAGTGCGCGTGTTGTCGTTTGACGTGTTCGACACCTTGCTCGCTCGTTGTGTGGAGCCGCCTGACCTGCTCATTCGCAGGACGGCACAACTGCTGGCGCAGCGTCTGGACATGCCCGGTCAAGCGATGGAATTGCTTGCTCAGCGCGAGTTGGTGGAGCGCGAGCTGCGGGAGGTGGCTCGGGTGGGTGGAGACGACCATGAATGCCACCACGATGAGATCATTGAGCGCTGGGTGCGCCGCGTGTGCCCATCGAGAAGCACCCAGGCCCAAAATGAACTGATCGAGTTTGTTCAGGCGGCCGAGCTGGACTTGGAGCGCAAGGCCCTCAGTGCCAAGCCGAATGCCAGGCTGTTCTTGGAGTGGGCACGCGCCAAGGGGTTGCGGATCATTGCCATCTCAGACATGTACCTGGCGCAACGTCAGGTGGCGCAGTTGCTGGACGAGTTGGGTTACCGGGGCTTGATCGACGAGGTCTACGTTTCGTCGGAAAAGCGCTTGGCCAAGTACTCCGGCCGTCTTTTTGAACACGTTTTGCGCGACGAGGGCCTGACCCCCGAAAGCGTGATGCACGTGGGAGACAACTTTCATTCCGACGGGCTCTCGCCTTGCCGGCTGGGTGTGCAAGGTGTTTTTCTGGACGAGAAGCATGAGCGTGTGCGGCGGCGGCGGCAGACGGTCTCCTCCCGAATGGCTGCACATGGCGGCATCTGGCCTGGCAGAGCGTTGGCTGAAATCGTGGGTGAGCGGCTTCGTTTGGACGACCGTGCCAAAAAAGAGGACGTTTATTTTCAGTACGGCTTGGAGGTCCTCGGACCTGTATTCAGCACCTTCACCCAGGGTCTGCTGGAGCGGGTGCAACGCGACCGACCTGATCGCGTCTATTTTTTGGCGCGCGACGGCTATTTGTTCATGAAGTTGTACGAGGCGGTGGCTGGCGCGCACCCAGAGGCCTTGCCACCGGCACACTACACCTATGTCAGCCGACACGTCGCCGCCCGAGCGGCGGTGTCGGGTGGTTTGACGCATGACCAAGCCCTGATAGCTTTGTACAACCCCAAGCAACAAGGACTCACCTCGGTTCTCAAGACCTACGGCCTGCCCGTCGCAGAGTTTGAGGCGATGGCCAAGACCCATGGCCTGTTGGACATGGCCGAGCCGATAGCCGATTGGCACGATGCGCGGCTGAAAGCGTTTTTGGCCGACCCCGACGTGAAGGGTCGGATTGCTGAACACGGGCGCACCGCCCAAGAGGTGTTGCGAACCTACTTTGAGCAGGCGGGTTTTTTCAGCGGTCAGCGTGTGGCGGTGGTCGACATCGGATGGAACGCGACCATTCAGCATTACCTCGAGCAGTCCTTCGCGACCGATGGTGCCTACCCGGATGTGGTGGGGTACTACTTTGCTTACATGCACAACCTCCATCAGCGGCCGTTAAAGCATGGCAGCATTGAAGGACTGATGCAGGACCGGCGCCGCCACAACCCGCAAGAGCGCGCCCCTTCGGATTTTGAGGAACTTTTCGAGCAGGGCGCGCGTGCTTTGCATGCCACGACCGTGGGATACCAATCCACAAATGGCACGATCGAACCCGTACTGAAAAGTGACGATGCGCCAGACCGACAAGCGGAGATACGTTGCAACCCGGCCATTGAGGCCATGCAGCAAGGGGTGCTGCTGCACTTCGAGCATTTCATGGCAGCGCAAAAGCTCACCGGTTTTTCATTTGATGAGCTGAAGCCCTACGCCATGGGGCTGATGGAGCGTGCGGTGGTGTACCCCACGCCGGATGAGGTAGACGCCATCACCCGTTTGGCGCACACCGAGGACTTTGGTCACAGCCATGTGTTGGACCTGTCGGCGGGCAACGTGGGGTGGATGGACTTTTTGTCCATCGGGCGCCTGAGGGGCAAGCTGTTGAAGTTGCCATGGCGGTATGCACCGTTTGCCCGCTTCAGAAGCCAGTTGCCTGCCGCCTTGGCTCGGTTGGAGTCGTTGCGCGTGGCCAAAAACCGGGGGTATTGATGGAAGATCGACGCAGCAGGTTGGTGATGAGGCCGCACAAGATGGTGGTCATGCATGCGCCTTTCAGGTTGTTTGGCGCCGTGGCCTCAAGTTTTAATCCTGGGCTGAAGTTGTTGCTGCGTTGGTACGCCAGTGCCATGGCGTATCGGGCTTTTGATGGCGATCGATTGCGGTATCGCGTCTATCGATTTTTTATCTTGCTGTTGTGGCGAAGGTAAGCCCATTCATATGGTTGGCAACAGAATATTCGGCCTCGACCTGCTGCGTGCCTATGCCGTATTGGCGGTGGTGTACGCGCATGGGTATGGGCTGTTGAGCGAGGTGGTGCCACATCGGCTCTACAGCTTGCCAACGTTGGATGGTGTTTCCATTTTTTTTGCGTTGAGTGGATTTTTAATTGGCCGAATTCTGTTGAAAGTTTTCGCAACTGACCATGTTGCTCCAGCGGATATATTTGTGTTTTGGTGCAGGCGGTGGTTGCGAACGATACCAAACTTTGGTGTCGTTTTGGTGTTGTTGATTGTTGGCTCTGTGTTGTTGGGGCAACATCTGCCTGACAAATTGTGGCTTTATTTCGTATTTTCGCAAAACCTGTTCAGTGCTCACCCCAATTTTTTTCAGGAAGCCTGGAGCTTGTCGGTGGAGGAGTGGTTTTATCTCACTCTTCCCGTGCTGCTGCTGATTTCTCTGCGGGTGAGCCTGTTCGGTAAAAGACAAACCATTGTGATGGTGATTTTGGTGGGGGTGGTGGGGGTGGCCGCATACCGGTCGGTGCTGGCGTTGCAGTTGGATATCCATTCGGTTGAGGCGTGGGACGCCCACCTGCGCAAGATGGTGTTCACGCGGTTTGACGCCTTGTTGTTTGGGGTTGGCGCAGCCTATGTGGCTCTGTACAAGCACGGGCTAGTTGTCAAGTGGAAATGGTGGTTGCTGGTCGCGGGTTTGTCATTGTTGGTGTTCGATAAGGTATTCATGCGCGTCTTTTTCAGTCAGTTCTATTTGAATCACTTCACCTTGACGGTCACTGCGGTGGGGGCAACATTGCTGACGCTTGGGTTAAGCGAGCTGGTTTATCAGGAGCGAAATCTCATTTCGCGCTTGGTGGTGGGTGTCAGTAAAATATCGTATTCAATGTATTTGGTTCATCACAGCTTGGTGCTGTGGATGCTGTTGCCGGCACTCGAAAAACATGCAGATGAATTTGTTCGAGTCGACAGCTCTGCGGTGGTGTATTTGATGTATTGGTTTTTGACGGGTGTGATTTCAATCGTTTTGTATAAGTGTGTGGAGAAACCCATCATGGCGGTCAGGGACAGGCATTTCCGTGCATAGTCGCAGGGCTGCCGCCAAAGGGGCAGTGTTCCGCTAAAAAATGTTGATTTGTCGAGTGTGGGGTATTGGTATGTATGTTTTTTCGGCGCTGATGCCGGTGGTGCGGGGCGCGACGGTGGTGCTTTGGGGCTCGATGTTGTGGGCAGGTGCCGTGTCGGCAGCCCTGGCCAGCGGCGTCTGGGTGTTTGAGGACACAGAGGGCGTGACCCACTTGGGCAACACCGCGCCGCCGACCGCGCGGGGGGTGCAGTGGTTGAGCCGTGGTGTGGCATCGCGCGCTCCGCAGATCATTTCGGGGGCGGGTACTTTTCCCGTGGCGAAGATGGCCGGCTACGCCCAGGCCAAGCCGATGCTGGAAGATGCGGCGCAGGATCACGCGGTGGACCCAGCATTGGTGACGGCGGTGAGCGCGGCTGAATCAGGGTTTCGGCCAGATGCGGTGTCGCCCAAGGGGGCAGTTGGTTTGATGCAGCTGATGCCCGCTACCGCTGAACGTTACGGTGTGGTGGCCCCTAACCGACACGAAGCCACCAAACTCCTGAAAGACCCGCGACTGAATGCGCAAGTGGGCACGCGCTACTTGGCCGATCTGATTCGCATGTTCAATGGCGACCTGGAATTGGTGCTGGCTGCCTACAACGCCGGGGAAGGCGCTGTGATGAAACACGGCCGGCGGATTCCCCCATACCCCGAAACGCAGCAATATGTGGTCAAGGTGTTGAAGTACTACCGGTCGATGCGCAGTTGACTGGGTGCAGCAACAACCCGCCCCAAAAGAGTGACTTATGCAACGTTACAAAATGAACCGTGACACCGCGAAACTGTCGTTGGCGGCGGTGTGCCTGCTCGTTGGTATCGCGTGGCTGTATTCGCACGGATTTGCCCACGAATTGATTTTTGACGATACCTCGCTTTTGGGGCCCGAGCCAGATTTCCACTTCGGATTTCGCGAACTTTCCGAGGCTTCGTTTGGTGCCCTCCAACGTTGGTGGGGCGAGGGTTGGTACTGGCAGCGTGCCGCCAACGCGGGGCTGCACCTGGCGACATGCGTCTTGTTGTGGCTGTTTTCGTTCCGCTTGGTCTGCCGCGTCGGTGTAAATGAGAAAACGGCTGCTTGGGCTGCTCTGGGTGCCACAGCGTTGTGGGCCTTCAATCCGGTGGCGGTGTATTCCGTGTCTTACCTCATTCAGCGGTCCATGCTGATGTCCACATTCTTCGCATTGGCGGTGATGTTGACATTCATGGAGGTGTTGCGAGCCAACACGATGGCGCGGCGCCTGGTGTGGAGCGTGCTGACTTTGGTGGCCTATGTGTTGGCAATGATGTCCAAGGAGATGGCCGCGCCGGTGCTGGGTCTTTTGTTCCTTCTGTATGTCTTGTGGTGCCGACCCAGCAACAAGCGCTTGTTTGTGATTGGCAGCACGCTGGGCGTCATTTTGTTGGCCTTTGCGTATGGCATGTTTGTTTGGATGGGGCGGGATCTGGGGGCTGCACCGGAAGGAAACATCGCCCTGTTCTGGGGGCCACTGATCAGCAAGTCGCCCGCTGCGGCGGACCAGTTGTATGCGCTCAGCGTGATCAATCAGCTTTGGCTGTATTTTTACTACGGCCTGCTGTGGGCGTTGCCCTTGCCGCAGTGGATGAGTATCGACATGAGGACGGCTTTTCCGTCGTCAGTGTTCGAGTTGCCGCATGTGCTCGGCGCGTTCCTATGGGTCTGCATGGTGGGCGCGGCCTTCTATGCGCTCGTGAAGGCAGCATCTGACCGGGTTCGGTTGGTTGGGTATTTGTTGTTGCTGCCCGCTGCGTTTTTTCTGACGGAGTTGGTGTTCGTCAGGGTGCAGGAACCCTTTGTTTTGTACCGGAGCTACTTGTGGTCCATCGCGCTGGCGCCGCTGATGGCGCTGGGCATTTCATGGGTGCGCTTGCCTGTGGTGCCCAAAGGCGCGGTCGTACTTTTGTTGTGTGGTGTCTGGGCGGTTTTTTCGCTTGACCGGATACAGAGCCTGAAAAATGAGCGGGCTGTGTGGAAGGATGCGGCTGAAAAAATCGGACAGGTGCCAGCAACTGAAATGCGCATGGGGCAATGGCGCGCTTTCCTGAATTACGGGATTGCCGAACTTCAGGCGAAAAACCACAAGGCAGCGTTCCAGGCCTTGGAGGCTGCACGCGCATTTGGGGTGGCAGATGTCACCTACCGCACCAACCAAGGCGCGAATCTGCTGGCGGCAGGGCAAGTCCCGCAGGCCGTCGCGTTGCTTGAACCGCTGATGAACAGCGCAGAAGACATTTCCCCTGCCACATACTTCAACTTGGCCGCTGCTTTCAAGTCATCTGGCCAACTAGGGAAGGCGCTGGAGGCCTATGACCGGGGTTTGCGTGACGATCGTGTGCTGGGGCGTGTCAGAGTTGACGCATTGTTTGATGTCAGCCTGATCGCCATTGGGCTTAAAAAATGGGGCGAAGCCGAAGCGTACTTGAATGAACTGCGGCGCCTAGATCCCGAGCATGTGTTGGGGACCGTTGCTTTGGCAAACGTGCAATTTGAACAGGGTCGGGTCGATGAAGCCCTGGAAATTTTGTCCCAAGCCATTGAGCGTGGTCCCCAAGCCGAGTTCTATCACGGCAAGGCGTTCATCTACTTCAAGCAGGGTGACCTGGCTGCCGCAGAAAAGAACAACCGCCTGTCTTTGGAGCTCAAGCCTGGGAATCCGATGTTCTCGCGCTTGAAGAGCGAGCTCGCGCAGAAACAGGTGCGGTGACGCAGGGTGCCGGGGTCACTGCGCGGCGCACAGGACCTCGGTGATGACGCTGGCGGATTTCTGCATTTCAGCCGGTGTCAAGCTGGGGTGCACCAGAAACATTAAGCTGGTCTCGCCCAGGGAGCGTGCGACGGGCAGCCGCTGTGTTGGGCGCCAGCCGGTGCCATCGAACGCCTTCTCCAGGTACACCTCTGAGCAGCTTCCCTGGTAGCAGGGCACCCCCGCCGCGTTGATGGCCGTGACGATGCGGTCGCGTATCCAGCCAGCGGCCAGCCGCTCGGGCACAACGTGGGCGTACAGTTTGTAGAAGGCGTGCACACAGCCGCGTTCGCACCCCGTGCTGGCGGCGGACGATGGACAGCCGGCAGCTGTGCAACGCAACAGAGGCAGTCGGATCGGGCCGGTGGCCGTTGCAAAGGGTTGGAGCGCTTTGATCAGCAAGGTGGCGTTGGTATGCCGTGCGCGTGTCCACTCGGGCATGCGGGTGAGCTGGATGCGGCCGATGGCGGCCTGCATTTCCAGCATGCGCCAGTTGGTGCCAAAACTTTCGTGCAGCCACCGAAAGCCCGGTGGGTGCTGGCGCTCATACACGGCCTCGTGGCTTTTGCCGTGGTCTTTGTAGGCCCACATGGCGCGCCACAGACTCTCGTCGTGGGTGGTGACCATGCCGCCTTCGCCGCCGGTGGTCATGATCTTGTCCTGACAAAAACTCCAGGCGCCGATGTGCCCGATACTGCCCACGCTGCGACCCTTGTAGCGTGCCCCGTGTGCTTGCGCGCAGTCCTCAATGACTTTCAGTTGGTGCTGCTCGGCCAGCGCCATGATGGGGTCCATGTCGCAGGGCCAGCCGGCCAGGTGCACCACGATCACCGCTTTGGTGCGCGGTGTCAGCACGGCGGCGATGGTTTGAGCGGTGAGGTTGCCGCTGTGGGCGTCCACATCGGCAAACACCGGCACAGCGCCGGCATTCACCACGCAGGACACCGAGGCCATGAAGGTGCGTGGGGTCACCACGACCTCGTCGCCGGGGCCCACGTTCAGCGCTTTCAATGCCACATCGAGTGCCAGGGTGCCGTTGGCCAGTGCCACCGCATGGGGTGTGCCGCACCAGGCTGCGAATTCCTTTTCAAACTGGCGGCATTCTTCGCCTGTCCAGTAGTTGACGCGGTTGGACAGCAGCACGCGCTGCACGGCCTCGGCTTCTTCTTGGGTGAAGCTGGGCCATGGGGAGAAGGGGGTGTTCAACATGCGAGGTCCATCAGGCAGCGGTTTTGGGCGTCAAGACACGGGCAGGGTTGCCGGCCACCGTGGTGCCGGCCAAAACGTCGTGCACCACGGCGGCGCCGGCCCCCACCATCGCCCCGGCACCGATCGCCAGGCCCTGCTTGACCGCAGCGCCCACGCCTACCCAGGCGGCGTGGCCCACCGTGACGTTGCCAGACACATGGGCGCCTGGACAGATGTGTACGGCGTCGCCCAACTGGCAGTCGTGGTCGACCGATGCGTTGGTGTTGACGATGCAGGCCATGCCCACACAGGCATAGGCATTGACCACAGCCCCGGCCATGACCACCGTACCGGCACCTAACGTGGCGTATGGGCTGACATGGGCGGCCGGGTGAACCAGCGTGGCGATGCGCGCACCGGCCTGCTGCAAGGCCTGCTGTTTGGCCCAGCGTGTGGCGCCATGGCCGATGGACACCACCACGCCGTCGAATGCTGGCAGACGGCGCATCAGGTCGTCGGTGCTGCCTTCAACCGCCCATGCGCCGTTGTGTTGCAAGGCGGGCCAGGCGTCGTCGAAAAACACCACCCGTTCCCAGCCCAGCAAACCGGCCATGTCGGCCAGCACTTTGCCGTGCCCGCTGGCGCCCAACAAGGCCAGTTGTTTCATGGGGATCCTCCGGTGAACTTGCGCATGGTGGCTTCGTTGGCGGCAGAAATGCCTTCGCGAGCCAAGACCTTGCGCACCGTGAGCCAGAGTATCTTGATGTCCAGCCAGATGCTGCGGTGGTCCACGTACCAGACGTCCATGCGGAACTTGTCTTCCCAGCTCACGGCATTGCGGCCATTTACCTGTGCCCAGCCGGTGATGCCAGGGCGTACCTCATGGCGGCGTGCTTGCTCGGCACTGTAGAGGGGCAGGTACTCCATCAACAAGGGGCGTGGCCCGACCAGGCTCATGTCGCCCTTGAGCACATTCCACAACTCGGGCAGCTCGTCCAAGCTGGTGGCGCGCAGCCAGCGCCCCAATGGGGTCAGGCGCATCGCGTCAGGCAGCGGCACGCCTTGTTCGTCTCGGGCATCCGTCATGGTGCGGAACTTCAACATCTCGAAGGGCCGACCATGCAGCCCAGGGCGCATCTGGCGAAACAGCACCGGTGCGCCGAGCTTTTGGCGTACCACCATGGCCAGCACACACAGGGGCACGGCCAGCAGCAGCAGTGCCAGTGCGGCCAGGGTGGTGTCGAACAAGCGTTTGTGCATGCGGGTGGCTGTGTCGTGTCAGATGGGGGCTGGTGTGGCCTGAATGATGGTCAGGTAGTCTTGGGCCAGCTTGGGGTAGCGCCGGTGCTGGAGCAACCAGTCGCGCCCCCGTGTGCCCATGGCTTCGCGCTCGCTGGCGGGCATGCTGGCGTAACGCCGGATTTCTGCCTCCAGTGCGTCCCGGTCATTGGCTGGAACAAAGCTGCCGCAGTTTGCTTCGTTGACCATGGAGGGGTAGCCCGTGTACGACGCGAGCACCGGCTTGCCCGCCATCATGTAGTCGATGAGCTTGTTCAGCGACTGGCCGTAGCGCCAAACCTGGGACGGGTGGACCGCGAAGTACAGCAGGTCGCACCGGGACAGTACCGATGGCACCATCGCCTTGGGCACCTTGGGTGCGAATGTGAGGTTGGGCAAGTGCCCATAACGTGCGCGGTAGGTTTCGCGCAAATCGCCATCGCCCACCACCAAAAAGTGAATGTGTGGCTCAGCGGCCATGCGTTCGGCGCACTGCAGGAAAGTGTCCAGCGCGTTGGTGATGCCGATGGAGCCGACGTGCGCCACCACAAACGGGTTGTGTGGCAGGTGATTGGCCACGTACTCGGCTGGCAAGGCTTGTGCCGCTGTGTAGGCGGCTTCATCGATGCCCATCGGAATGCAGTGGGTGGGCCGGTCGTGGCCCAACACCTGACGCACATGCTCGCCCAGGTTCGGCATGGTGCCCACAATGGCATCGGCGTACTTGTAGCCCAGCCACTCCATGGCGGCCAGGCCCAGGACCAGGGGGTTGCGGGGGCTGAAGCCACCTTCTTCGGTGATGGTCAGGGGCCAGATGTCGCGGATCTCGAACACCAGACGGCACTTGTAGCGGCGCCGCCAGAACAGGCCTTGCACGATGGTGAGCAGCGACAGGCTGGACACAACAACCACATCGGGCCGGGGCATTTGGTGTTTGGGCAGCCGAAAAAGGCGCCACTCGAAGTCCAGCCAGCTCAGGATGCGGCGCAGCGACTTTGCCACCGAATACTTCATTGTGCGCACCCACCACAACTCAAGTCCGTCCATTTCCTGGCGCAGGTAGGCAGCGTCAAGTTGGGGCGGCGTGCCCAGCTGGTTGGAGTCTGACGTGATGATGACCGCTTGGTGCCCGAGTTGGGCCAACGCCTTCATCAACAGGTAGCCGCGCGCGCCGGCCGATCCATGACTGGGCGGCGTCACGTACTTCGAGACATACCAGAGGGTCAGGGGCATGGCATGTTCAGTGAGCCAACCTGGGAATGGCGTTGATCACCCGGATCACGTCTTTGAAATCCATGCCAATGGCATCGAGGTACCACTTGATGTTCGGGTAGCGCGGCTGGTTTTCGTCCTCGACCATTCTGAGCGCTTCTTCGCGGGTCAGATCGCCTTCGCGAATCTGGTTGCTGCGGAAGGTGTCGTGCTCGCTGAACCCTGCCACGGTGTAGTAGATGTAGTTGTAGATGGCGGCCGTGCCATCGCCGATGCGCCAGGTGGTGCTGGTGTCGGGCGCGCGCTCCCAGTCGTATTGGTTCAACAGGCTGTCGTCGATGGTTTTTTCGTCCCAGCGCCAGTAGTCGAAGATGTGGTAATAGTCGGTTTTCTCGTTGAAGCTGCGGTAGTACTCGCCCGACAACGTGTCCCACAGCGAACTGTTGAAGTAGCCGGGGCTTTGCATCATGGCTTTGAGCCGGAGCCACTGGTAGCGCAGCTGTTTCATGGCGCCGTGGGAGTACACGCGTTCTTCTTCAAAGTCGGGCGGAACACCCAGAAAACCGGCTTTGAAGTGGGTGACTTCCAGTGGGTTGACGCCCCACAGGTTCAGCGAAATGCCGGTTTGTTGCTTGATGGTTTCGATGTGGCGGAAAAAGTGTTTGTCGCCTGCGGTCAGGATGCTGACCATGCCGAGGTGGGGCGACTTGAGCCAGGCCGAGAAGTTCTTCGCGATGTTGCGCCGTTTCAGCGCGATGTCGTCGGCGACGATGATGTTCTCCACCCCCAGCTGGGCGCACATGCGGCTGATGTTGCGGCGCCCCAGATCGGTCACCATGCCCCAGTCGTAGGTGTAGGTGATGGGCTTCATCTTCAGTTCATTGACGATCAGATGCAGGCCATAGCAACTGTCGCGACCGCCTGAAAAGGGCACGATGCAGTCGTCGCCTTCGGTGCGGCGGTACCGCTCCACCAGGTTGAAGATTTCCGATGTGGGACGCGGCTTGTTGCGCGGTTTGTAGTTGTGGCAATAGTTGCAGACACCCTGCTTGTCGAAGCGGATGAAGGGCATGGTCTCCGGCAGGATGCAGCGTGTGCAGCGGCGCAGCTTATAGGGCTTGTACTCGAGCATCTGCTCGTCGCCCTGGTGCAGCCCCAGACTGGGGATGAGGTTGTTGCTGCGCTGTTCCAGCTCGTGAACCTGAGGCTCCACCATGGAGCTCGGGATGTCGATCACCACACCCGCCTGGCGCACCTGCTCGATGCTGTCGCAGTGGAGTTGCCGCAATGGGAAACTCTCTGACGAGAAATAGAGGGTGTCGCCTTTTTTGCCCAGGTACAGGCTGCCGTTGTTTGAGAACAGGCACAGCTTGCCCAGCTTGGGCAAGGCCACGGCACAGGCCACCACCCCTTTGCACAGGGACAGCACACGGCTTGCCAGCTCGGCGGGGGCCGCACCTTTGTCCAGCCCATCGGCCACGATGCCAGCAATCACCTCGGTGTCGATTTCCTGCTGGCGTTTTTTGTCGAGTTGTGGCCACAGCGACTCGTGGTTGACCACGATGCCGTTGTGGATCACGCACACCCCGTCGCGGTACACGGGCTGGTTGTCCACCAGCCCGTTGGTGATGAGCCGGCTGTGGCCCATGACAAAACCGCTGTCCTGGACGCGGACCTGTTTGAGCAGCGTGGAGATGGCCTGCGCCGCGCGGTAGAGCGCGTAGGTGTTGCCTTGCGGGAAGTACAAGCCGCTGGAATCCTTGCCGCGTTGCTCTGCGTGGTGGGCGAGCAGTTCCAGCTCGGCACGTAACACGGGTTGCTGGGAAATCACGCCAAAAATGCCGCACATAAATCAGAAATCACTGGTGGAGGTGGAGGGGCTCATTGTCGATGCGACATAGGCGGACAGGTGTTCAAGCTCGCTTCAGCGAGGCGCCATCGAGCACGTAGGTTTGGCCCGTGTGGGGGCAGGTGTGCTGGCCCTGGCCGGCCAGCGGCAGGGGAATCCGCTCGCCATGTTCGCTCATCCAGCCCATGTGCCGCGCGGGGACGCCGGCCATGAGGGCGTAGGGTTTGACGTCTTTGTTGACCACCGCGCCCGCACCCACAAACGCGTACTCACCAATGGTGACGCCACACACAACGGTGCAGTTGGCGCCCAGGGTGGCGCCCTTTTTGACCAGCGTGTCGCGGTACTCGCTCTTGCGCTCGATCAGCGAGCGGGGGTTGTAGACGTTGGTGAACACCATGCTGGGGCCGCAGAACACGCCATCTTCGAGCACAACGTTGTCGTACACGCTGACGTTGTTCTGGATTTTGCAGTGGTCACCAATGACCACTTTGTTGCCCACAAACACGTTTTGTCCGAGCGACACAGCTTTGCCGATCTTTGCGCCGCCGCACACATGCACCCAGTGCCAGATGCGGCTGCCCTCGCCAATGTGTGCGCCTTCGTCAACGATGGCTGTGGGGTGAACGCTGTACTTTTCCATGGGGCGGCTCAGTAGTGCAAGGGCAGACCAACGGATTTGTCGTCACGGGCGGAGAGGTAGGCGGCCACCAGCAATTCCAACGACTTGAGGCCGGATCGGCCATCGGTTTCCGGCTCGGCTGTGCCACGCATCACATCCACCACGTTCTGGTAGTACAGCGGGTGGCCAAAGCCATACACCGAGGTGGTCTGGTAGTTGGCCGACTGGATGTCGCTGTCGTAGTCGCGTGGCTCGTCGAATTGCCAGGTCTGGATCTCGTTGACGGCAACACCGCCCACGCGCACCGTGCCTTTTTCGCCCAGGATGGTGATGCTGCCTTCCAGATTCTGCGGGTAGGTCAGCATGGTCACGCTCATCGAGCCCAGCGCGCCGTGGCGCCACTTGATGTTGAGCACACCGGTGTCCTCGGCCTCGATGTCGCGGGTGGTGCTCATCATGGCGTGGATTTTTTCCACCGGGCCAATGATCCAGTCCAGCAGGTCCACGTAGTGGCTGGCCTGGTTCATGAAGGCGCCGCCGTCCATCTCCCAGGTGCCGCGCCAGCCGTCGCCCTGGTCGTAGTAGGCCTGTGGGCGGGTCCAGAACACGTTGAGGTGGACCATGTGGATTTTGCCGAATCGTTGCTCGGAGACGGCGCGTTTGAGCAGTTGCAGGGTGGTGTTGCGCCGGTTCTGCTTCACCACCAGGAGGCGCACGCCCGCTGCGTCGCAGGCCTTGACCATGTTCAGCCCGTCTTCGTAGCGGGTGGCCATGGGCTTTTCGGTGATGACATGCACCTTGTGCGTCGCCGCAAGCATGGCCTGCTCGGCGTGCAGGCCGCTGGGCGTGCACAGAGCGACCATGTCCAGTTGCTCGGTTTGCAACATTGCCGCCATGTCGCTGTACGCAGGTACCTTGTGCTGTTGCGCATGTGCGTCCAGTGCGATGGGGTCCACATCGCAGACGGCTGCCAGTTCAAAGTCTTGCTGGTGCTGCTCGATGGCGCCAAAGTGGTTTTTGCTGATGCGGCCACAGCCCACCACGGCAATGCGGATTTTGCGGCCGTTGATGGTGGGAAATTGTCGGAGTTTCATGGGGTGGGGGCGGTTCAGAAACGGAAGACGCTGAAACCGGCGGCAGCGGCCTCATGCCGGTTGTAGATCGATTTGATGTCGGCCAGCACCGGGTGTGGCCCGCGACACAGGCTTTTGAGTTGGGCAATCGACATGGCTTGAAACTCACGGTGGCCGACCGCCACCACCAAGGCATCGACCGGGTGCGCGGTGGAAATCGTGCCCAACTCGATGCCGTATTCGTGTTGGACTTCGGCCGCGTTGGCCCAAGGATCGGTCACCACCACCCGGGCGCCCCAGTTCTGCAGTTCTTTGACGAGGTCGGCCACTTTGCTGTTGCGAATGTCGGGACAATTGTCCTTGAAGGTGATGCCCATCACGCCCACCGTGCTGCGAGCCACATCCACGCCGTTCTGCAACATGCGTTTGATGACGTTGCGCGCGGCATAACGTGCCATGTTGTCGTTGATGCGGCGCCCAGCCAGGATCACCTGCGGGTGGTAGCCCAGTTCTTCGGCTTTGTGCGTGAGGTAGTACGGGTCCACGCCAATGCAGTGGCCGCCCACCATGCCGGGGCGAAATGGCAGGAAATTCCATTTGCTGCCGGCTGCCTCGAGCACTTCCAGTGTGTCGATGCCGATGCGATCGAAAATGACGGACAGCTCGTTGACAAAGGCGATGTTCAGATCGCGCTGGCTGTTCTCAATGACCTTGGCCGCTTCGGCCACTTTGATGCTGCTGGCTTGCCAGGTGCCTGCCTTGATGATTTGCCGGTAGAGAGCGTCCACCGCGTCGGCGGTGGGCGCCGAGCTGCCGCTGGTGATTTTCTTGATGGTGGTGAGCGTGTTGACCTTGTCGCCGGGGTTGATGCGTTCCGGGCTGTAGCCACAGAAAAAATCGACGTTGAAGCGCAGGCCGCTGGCGCGCTCCAGCACCGGTACGCACACCTCTTCTGTGGCCCCTGGATAGACGGTCGATTCGTAGATGACCACGGCGTTTGGGGGCATGTGCCGCCCCACGGTTTCGCTGGCCTTGATCAGCGGGGTCATGTCGGGGCGGTTCGCCTTGTCCACGGGTGTGGGCACGGTGACGATGATGACCTGGCATTGGCGCAGGGTTTCCGGGTCGCTGGTGAATTGCAGGTGCTGCGCTTGTGCCAGCTCGGACGGGCTGACTTCGAGCGTGTGGTCGTTGCCTGCCACCAGCTCGGCGATGCGCTGGGGGTTGATGTCAAAGCCAATGACGGGGCGGAATTTGCCGAACTCGACGGCCAAGGGCAGGCCGACGTAGCCCAGGCCGATGACGGCGATGTGTGCGGAGTCCAGGTTCATAGGTCGGTTTGCAGAAGATATCGGGAATTTTGTGGCTGGTTTGGCGGGCTGGGGTACTGGTCCTGGACGGGGCCGACACGGGGCTTGAGGGCCAGCAGGCGCCAGTCCAGCACCTCGTCAGTGGGCGCAAAACCGTCGACCAGGTCGAGCAGGCATTGGCGCAGGCCGAGCATGTCGTCGGCCTCCATGCACGCCACCAGTGCGTGCAGGCGAGGCTCGAGCCGCTCCCACGGCCAATGGGCCTCTTGCGCGCGCAAGATGCGTTTGTGCTCGGTGGGCTGGGGGTTGTTGCCAATCAGCAGTTCTTCGAACAGCTTTTCACCGGGGCGCAGGCCAATGATGGAGATGGCGATGTCGCCGTGGGGGTTGGTGTCGTCTTTGACCTGCAGGCCACTCAACGTGATCATGCGGTGAGCCAGATCGGCGATGCGAACGGGTTCACCCATGTCCAGCACAAACACGTCGCCGCCCTGCGCCATGGCACCTGCCTGCACCACCAGTTGTGCGGCCTCGGGGATGGTCATGAAAAAGCGGGTGATGTCCGGGTGGGTCAGGGTCAATGGCCCGCCGGCTTCGATCTGCTGGCGAAACAGCGGCACGACGGAGCCGGACGAGCCCAGCACGTTGCCGAACCGGACCATGCTGAATTGGGTGGGACCGTTCAGTTCGGCCAGGGCTTGCAGCACCATTTCGGCCAGGCGCTTGCTGGCGCCCATGGTGTTGGTGGGCCGCACGGCTTTGTCGGTGCTCACAAGCACAAAATGTGGCACGCGAGCGTGTAGGGCGGCTTCAGCGCAGACCCAGGTGCCCACCACGTTGTTGCGCACACCCTCGCTGGGGTTGTGCTCGACCAAAGGCACATGTTTGTACGCTGCGGCGTGGTAGACGATGTGGGGCGTCCAGGTGGCCATCACGCGCTCCATGCGTGCCTTGTCACACACCGATCCCAGCAGCGGGACGATGTGCGTGGTCGCTTGCATTTTCTGCCCGAGCTGTTGCATCTGCTGGTGGACGTCGTAGAGCGCAAACTCGCTGGCGTCCAGCAGCAGGAGTTGCTCGGGGTGGCAGCGCAGGATTTGGTGGCACAGCTCGCTGCCGATAGATCCCCCTGCGCCCGTCACCAGCACCACTTTGCCTCGGGTGTGTTTGTTCAGCAACACATCGTTGGGTGGGACGGTGTCGCGCGCGAGCAGATCCTCCACGTCCAGTTCGCGCGCATCGCTCAGCCGCACCGTGCCGGTCGACAACTCCGCCATGGTGGGCAGTGTTCGAACGTGCAGGGGCAGTGCCTGGAGTTGGGTCAAGATGGCGTTGCGGGCGGTTCGGCTGGCCGAGGGGATGGCCAGCAACACGTCGGTGGCATTCAGTTGTGCGATCAGGCGGGGCAGTTCGCGTGGGGCGTACACCGTGCGCCCATCCAGGCTGTGGCCATGTAGGCGGTCGTCGTCGTCCAGGAATCCGAGCAGGCGTTGTTCGTGGCTGTCGCTCAGGGCGCGGGCAAGCTGACGCCCTGTGTGTCCGGCGCCATAAATCAGCACGCCGGGCCAGCTTCGCCGTTGCAGCATGCGCCGGTACACGCCGCCCAGAAAAAAGCGCACCAAAGCCCGCGCGCCGCCAATGGCCACCAGCAGCAGCAACGGTTGAAGCACACCCACCGTGCGCGGTACCCCCTCAAAGGCGTACACGGTGACCAGGCCGGCGAACAGCACGGCATAGAGTGCCATGGCCTGAACCACCGCGACCATGGCGTTCCAGCCAGCGTGGCGAAAAATGGCGCGGTACAAGCCAAACCAGATGAAGAGGGGCAGTGCCACGGCAATGGACAACAGACCCACTTTCAAGTGGGTGGTGTTCAGGGGCAGCCAGCTTTCCAACCGCAGACACCATGCCAGCCACACGGTGAGCACGCACAGGACCGCATCCAGCAGGATCACCAGGGCTTGTTTGAAGGTTCGGGGCAGTGCCAAAAACCGATGGACGATGACTTCAAACATGGCAGGGCCGAAGGAGGTCGGTGACGTTTCAGGGTGGGCCGTGGATTCAGATGTCCTGAGTGCGCCGGGTGCTACTTTTGGGGTGTTCGGGCGCCCGCGACGGAGAAGACACCTCGGCTTGGTCGCCCGTCCATGTGAGTTAATTTACGCATCCAGATGGTTGCAGCATGTGTTGCGTCAGCCGCATCTCCGCAGGGTTGGAGTATCTCATGTCGCCCTCTGGTGCCTCAGTTTGTCGCGGCTGGAAAAGAAAAGCGCAGCGGCTGTCGGGTCTCCCGTATGGCATCATGCTCTGCTGCAGTTTTGAGGGCTGTAGGCTGGCTGCCCGCATTCACTACCCGAGCAATCCGATGGAATTCATAGACCTCAAAAGTCAATACCAACGCCTCAAGGCAGACATTGACGCGCGCATTCAGCGCGTGCTGGACCACGGGCAGTACATTCTGGGGCCAGAGGTGGCGGAGTTGGAGGGCAAGCTGTGTGACTACACCGGCGCCAAACATTGCATCAGTGTGGCCAATGGCACCGATGCGTTGCAAATTGCGCTGATGGCCCTGGGCGTGGGGCCGGGTGACGAAGTCATTACCCCCGGTTTCACCTACATCGCGACAGCAGAAACCGTGGCTTTGCTGCTGGCCAAGCCTGTGTACGTGGACATTGATGCGCGTACCTACAACCTCGACCCGGCCCTGCTAGAGGCCGCCATCACGCCGCGCACCAAGGCCATCATCCCGGTGAGCTTGTATGGGCAGTGCGCTGACTATGACGCCATCAACGCGATCGCTGCTCGCCACGGCATACCTGTGATCGAGGATGCTGCACAGAGCTTTGGTGCCACCTACAAAGGGCGCAAAAGTTGCAACCTGACCACGATTGCGTGCGCAAGCTTCTTTCCTAGCAAGCCACTCGGTTGTTATGGCGACGGAGGTGCCATCTTCACGAGCGACAACGGGTTGGCAACGGTGATGCGTCAGATCGCGCGCCACGGTCAAGACCGCCGTTACCACCATGTGCGTGTGGGCGTGAACAGCCGTCTTGACACCTTGCAGGCTGCGGTGCTGTTGCCCAAGCTGGCGGTGTTGGACGAGGAAATTCTGCTGCGCCAGCAGGTTGCTCAGCGGTATGCCGAGCTGATCGAGCGACACGGCGGGGCGACACCGCCTGCGACAGAAGCGCACAACACCAGCGTCTGGGCTCAATACACCATTCAAGTGAGCGATCGAGAGGGCGTGCAGGCGCGTCTCAAGGTCGCTGGTATCCCGACCGCCGTCCATTACCCCATTCCGCTGAACAAACAACCTGCAGTGGCCGATGACTCGGCGTGCCTGCCGGTGGGGGATGCGGTGGCACAACGGGTCATGAGCTTGCCCATGCACCCTTATTTGGCTGCATCCGATCAAGAAAAAATCATTCATACCCTGGTCGTGTGACCAGGGTGGTTCTGCGCGGAATGCTTAGACGCTTTCTCCCCAGCATCAAATTTGGCAAAAGTGTCGTCGCACCGATGAATGTGACGGGATTGAAGCAGGCGTTTCTTGTGGTCTTGGGCCTCTTCCTTGATCTGCTGTATGGGTCTCAGGATTTCGGGTGTTTTGCATTTCATGCGTCCACTAAAACAATGCAGTCGAAAATGCAATCTCTTCCCATGGACCTTGTCCGTAAGAGCCGGCAACCCTCGCTCGCCGGTTCGGAGCCTCGCTTTGGTTTGGCATGGACGTCGTTTCCGTCGGGCCGCCAGTTGAGCATGCGAGTGTGCCCATGACACGCGTGATCCGTCGGTACATTCAGTTTGCGCTTGCACCGTTCAATCGATCCCACGCGCACTTCGTCAGCAGCTCCGCGCTGGTCATGGTGTTTCCGTTGATCAGCGCTCCAATTGTCGCAAGACTCTATTCTCCCAACGATTTTGGAATTTACGCGGTTTTTTTCTCGTTGGCGACGATCACGTCCACGGTTTCCACCCTTGAGCTGCGCAACATCGCATTTCTTGAAGAGAGTCGCGAACGTGGCGCGCATGGCGTTTTGTTGACGCTTTCAACCGTCTTTTTGATCTCCTTGGCTCTTCTGTTTGCGGTGGTCTTTCTTCCCGACGCCTGGCTGATTCACTTGTTTGGCGTCGCATTTATTCCGTTTCTCATCTGGCTGCCTGTCACAGTATTTCTCATGGGCGCCGGCCTTGCCCTCAATGCTTGGGCGACGCGGGAAAAAGAGTTCAACGTCCTTGCCCGGAACAACCTTGTTCTGGGTTTGTCAACCATGCTGCTTCAGATCGGTATCGGATCGTTCTCGCCAGGCCCGATAGGGCTGATCGTTGCCAACATGCTGGGCCTGGTCCTCGGAGGTACTCTGCTTGCTGTGCTCTTCGCCAAGGCGTTTCGCAGTTTGCAGCTTCAGTTCAGCCTACGTTCAGGTTTCGGGCAGTTTCGGACGCACTATCGCCTTACGCTCTGGATGATGCCCGGCACGCTGGTGAATTCTATGAGCCAGTTTTTGCCGGACCTGTTGATCAACCGGTTCTTTGGCCCGGCGCTGCTGGGGCAATACTCGCTGGCGATGCGCATGATTAACATGCCGATTTCAATCCTCGGCAGCAGCCTGCAGGGGTTTTTTCAGCAGCAGGCATCTGAAGAGTTCAACCGAGACGGGCGTTGCACAGCCAGTTTTTGGCGTTTTGCGCTGTTGGGGATCGTCAGCGTGCTGGTGTTCATCCTGCCGGTCATCTTGGTCGTGCCGTATCTGTTCCCACTCATTTTTGGGTCGCAATGGACCGAAGCTGGCACGCTGATTCAGGCTGTCGCATTTTTGACGATCGTGCGATTCATCTCTTCACCGCTCAGTTATGTCTGGATAATTCGAGGGCGGCAGCGGCTCAATTTCATCTGGCAGATCGGTCAACTGGTCATTGGCTTGGGAACACTTGTCCTGCCATCTCTCATTGACCCCCAGATCACCCTATTTTCAACGCTTTGGATCTACAGTGTAGGGGTTGGTTGTTGGTACGTATTGGCTATCGTCATCTCTTACTCTCTGTCCAGGCGCGGTCAAACCAAACACGAACCGATGTGACGCGAGATGCTTAACCGGTTCAATCAGCTTGGTCACCCGGTGGCGCCGCACTTGACCGTCTTGGGCCGTTGCAAGCTCACGTGCTTTCGCCCAACAGGACCGATTCCGCTGAAAAATGGCAAGTAATTCAATGACGCAATTTACACTGCACATTTTCATGAACACGGCCGAAAACGCGAGCCGTCTCTACAAAGAAGCAGCCTATACGTTGAAGAATGGTATTTGCCGGCGAGTCGTGGTCCTGGCTTTCTGGAACGAGGGCCTCGCGAGAAATGAAACGACAACCGACGGGTTAGAGATTAAACGTCTACCCACTGTGCTGCACCGGTACAAGAACGCGGTGTTCTTGCGGCGGTTCGTGCTTCTCCGCAAGGTCGTCGCGCTGCTGAGTCTTTTTCAGTATGCGTTTGACTGCATCCAAACCACCCGGCGACTGAATCCAGATCATGTCAGCTGTCACAACGCTTTCATGTTGCCTGTTGCATGGGCCGCGGCCCGATCCACAGGGGCGACCCTAGAGTACCTTCCGCATGAGCTGGAAACCGAAAGGGCAGGCCTGAAGGGCATGTTCAAGCGAATAACGACCCTCATTGAACGACGGTTCATCCGGTCGGCGCGCAATGTCGTCGTTGTGTGTGAGCCAATTCACGAATGGTACCGTTCCACGTACGAATTAGATAACGTCTATGTGGTGCGAAACGTTCCTGAACAGGCAGCCGTGCAGGTCCGTCCCGTTCCCGAGGGCAGTTTCCGTGAACGGTTCAACATTCCGGAGGCTGCGACCTTATTTATTTACCAGGGGCAGATCAGTATTGGGCGCGGCATTGACGAACTGATTGATGTCTTTTCTAGGCTTGAGCCCACCATCGCGCACATCGTTTTCATGGGCTATACGGAGGGCGGCTACAAGGATATCTTGGGTGCCGCAGTACAGGCGCACTCCAACATCCATTTCCAACCCGCTGTGCCTCGGGATCAGATAGTTTCCTACTCGGCTGGTGCGGATGTCGGTATCTTTGTTGTGCCTGAGGTGCCTCTTAATGATCGATTTGCATTGCCCAACAAATTTTTCGAGTGGAGCCACGCTGGATTGCCGATGCTCTTCAGTGACAATCTTGAGTATCTGTCTGGATTGGCGCGCGAAGGATCATTTGGCTGGTCTTGCCGGTTCGAAGAAGTTGAGTCGAAGATTCTTGAAATTTGCGACACCGATCTTGAGCCGTTTGTCGAGAGTGTGCGGCGGTTTGCTGCGCCTGCCGTTTGGGATCAGGATGCAAAAATTTTCGCACATATTTACAGGCAACCGCTCGCTTAAGCCGATGATCTTCGCGCTGATGGTCGATTGTATGATTGGAGAAAATTTTGATTCGAGTGCAACACTTTTTTCTGCATGTAATCAGGGTTTGAATTGTTTTTTTGCAAGGGCTGCCCAAGAGGGTGTGGGTTTCGTATGAGGCAAATGAAAAAAGTCATCCGCTCCAAGGTTGTTGGCTTCTTGGTGGCGCCTGTTTTTTTGGTAGGTTGTGACGTTGGAAGTGTGGTTACTCCGTATGCAAAAGAAGTGGAGGGTGGAAAAATTCTGGCGAATGTGCTTTTGAATATAGACCGGCAAAACCCGGGCCGCGGTCTCGCCGACTACCCGTCCAATGAGTCTGCTGATGTACCGAAAAGCTACGCCATGATCCTTCTTGGGGCCCAAGCCGAGGCGCGCAGCAACGAGTGGCCAAGCATCAACGAGATGGGTGTCAAGGCCGGTGATTGGTTGATGGAGCATGCTGACGCCAACCAAGATGGGGTTGTGGGTTGGGGTGTGCCGATCGCTTGGGATGCCTACGGAGATGGTTCAACCAACCCAGCAAACACCGAGTACACCATTTCTACCGCTATTGTTGTTGATGCGTTGCTCGGGTGGCTGGATTACGTCGATGAGCAAAAACAACGAGATATTCTGCGACTGGTCGATCTTGCTCTGCAGCCATACGTCTCTCCAGACATGCGCACGCCAGCGGGGTTGCTTCCCTACTCGTTGTTGATGCATGACCGACGCTACGACACATTCAACTCTGCTGTGTATCTGGCAGGCCAGATGCAGCGATTCAGTGAGGTGGTGAACAACGTCGCGTTGAAAGAGCGGCTTCGACAGGCTGCAGACGCAACGATGGCGGCACTGCTCAAGAATAGAAAACAAGCCCTGAAGTCGAATACCTGGTTTTGGAACTATTCTATTCAGGAAAACTCGCCCAACGATTTGCCACATGCGGGCTATGTCATTGAAGGGGTGCTGACTTACGCGAAATACAATGGACGACTTGCGGATCAGTTCGATATCAATGGTGTTTTTGGCCATCTCATGGATTTTGTCAATGAAGACGGCGGCGTGCGTGGATGGCCGATCTTTCGTTCCAGAATAAAAACCCCACCCAGATTGTACGATTTGAGCATTGCGGCGCAATTAATGTGCCGCTTCAAGGGTGACGGGTATGGTGGTATTTTTTTGGGTGAAGTCGAGCGCTATGCGCTACCAAATGGTGGCTACTCCAAGTACCCCAGCGGAATGGATGAGAACAGACAGGTTGCCGAGTATGAGTCTTATCTGTACCGGGCGCTGATGTCGTGCGGTTTCGGCAAAGGTGGAAATGCGGAGTAAGCTTCTCATTGGGCTTTGGGTGTGTGTGATTGCAGCGGTGGTCGGGCGCTGAACTGTTCGCGTCATGTATTTATATGAGTGGAGCACGTATTTTGCGATGAGGACCAGTGCGCCGATGACTTATGCGGCAGGCTGGGAACTGACGTGTCACAAAGTGATTACAGTTGTTTTGGCTCCAAGCGATGTTTTTGGCATCAAGACTGGGTTCGCCAAGATTCCCTTTGTCTCATTAGGTGGTGGTGCTGTATTTTTGAATGGTGGTGAAGAGTGAATTGGCGCATATTTGTAGTACTTGTTTCGGCTTCGATATTGACTTCCTGGTTCTTGGCTGGCGCATCGTCAGAGGATATCAATCTTGAAGTATCGGCGCCTCTCGCAGGCTACCGCAAGCATCTCGTGGAAAATGCTGTAGTAAGTCCTACGATCCGTGGTGCAGTGGAGGTTCCTTTCGTCGTTCTCCGTGCTGGCAAGGCTGCGGCTACCGTCGAGTTCGATATCGCTAGGAGCCATTCCACTTTGCGGATGGATGACGGACAGCGCATTCCGCTTGCCTCACCCGGGATTCCCGTAGCCCTTTTCGACCTTGGCGAAGACAGGATGGGTGCTATCGTCCGGAGCTTGCCAGAAAACGAGCTTTTGCTCGCTGATTGGACTAAATCGTCGACGGAGATTCGATTCACGAAGGTGAAGCGCTCTGGTGTCGATTTTCTGATGTTCAGGGCTGCGCTTTTCCAAGAGGGTGTTCTAAACCTTGTAGTGTATGACAATAATGCTGCGAAGAACTACCTACGTCGTCTGCGGCTCGAGGGTAATCAATGGGTTGATGTTGGTCTCGATTTTGAACTTCCAACATTGGAGGATCCCGCAGGAACGCATTACGAGATGGAGCCACCAATATTCCTTTTTGGAGAGAAGGATGGACTGCGAATTGTCGCAGGCACCCTAGATGCGAAGGTAGGCAGTGAGCGGATTGTAATTGAGCGCATACGGGATTGTGAGAAAGTCCTTGAGGCGATCACCACGCCTATTGGTGTTGGAATACTTTGCAACCGCAAGAAAGTGAATGCGCTGGGCGCCTACACTGTCGTCCATCCAAAGGGAGGGACGTCCGAGGTGCTTCCGCTGTCCCAAGGTATTCCTTGGAAGCTCTCGTGGGATGAGCGCGCAGCTAAGCTAATATGGCGTAAGGCAACGGATTCGCTGTCTTATGGCGAGATGCTGGAACACGACATTCAGCGTGGCCAAAACGGCGGGATGCTGGAACTCGGCTCGAACAACATCGAAGGCCGGGTCGCTTGGTCGCAGATCTACTATCTGAATGGCTTCATGGACGCGATCTATTTAGCGCGTCGTGAGCAGCAGGCATTTGATGTATTTTATCCTCTATTGGAAAAACTGCGGTTGCGGATCGAGTTGGAGGTGCGCCTGATAGACCGCCAACTCGGGTCATCCCAAGGTTTGCATACGCGCGCCTTTACCAAGGATCGGTCACCAGCGCTATTTAGCGTACAGACCAGCCGCGCACTGCTCCTGCTCACGCGTTACGTTGAAGAATTTCCAGATGCTCAACCACTGGCAAACCTTAGAAAACTAGAGCGCGAAGTGAAGACGCTCCAGGGGCATATTGAGGTGTTGGCAGATGCTGGCGAAGATGCTAAATGGCTTGCTCCCGGGGCACGACATTTGCGGTGGCCAAAGGGGAGCGCTTTTTATTACGATGGCATGCCCGTACCTTACAACCACCAGAATGAATGGGCTTATAGCATTTTGGATGCGCACCGCGTTGCCGGGGGGAAGACAGATGACTCTGAGGTGGAGGTCCAGCGCGAAATCATCCGTCACTTCATCAGTAAGCTTGGTAAGGATGGGCGGTTCCCTGAGCCGACGGCGTGGTACTACTGGTGGGGTCATGCCTACGATGGTTATGACAAAGCATCCTTCCGCTCTGTTAATACACCTTCGTATGTGGGCGATAAGTCCCTTGCCTGGATCTCTTTTCGGACAATAGACCTAACATCGGTTCTGGCTGCCCGCGGTTATGTAGCTGAAGTTGGTGATGGATTCGAAGTCAGCGCCCGGGACCTCATCATGCGCGGCGAGGTATATCCGTTCGCGGCCCGATCGCTTGCCGGAGATGGAACTCGCCCTGGTTACCGCTCTAGCGTTGCGCACAAGTACGCGCGGTCCGGAGCTCCATGGGAAATTGCAAACGTCCCATGGGCTCTGGCCACGCTGCCGGCTGAAAAAGAGGTAGAGGATCCGCACTCCTACCGACTGAACGAAAAGGTTATCAAGCGATTGCCGTCGATTGCCAGCGCCGTAGGTGATTCTCTCCAGGCTGATCAATTCCTGCTCCAATATCTCGAGATTGCCTTGCCGTATAACGCCTCTATGGCTACTCGGGAAGCTGGTCGCGAGCTTGGTGGAAAGTATGTCGCATGGAATCTTGCCTACGACTTGCGCGCAGCCATCCTAGCCTATGAGCGGACAATGGATGAGCGATTTCTAGTGCCGTTCGAGCATGCAGCGGCGAAAGTAATCGCAATGCGGGATGATCGCTTGGGCATAGTTGACGACGTCCGCGGGCGAACTGCGAATTCGTGGGGGTCTAATCGCTACAGTGCCAACAAAAAGAAATGGGTGGCCTGGGATGCGTTCGCGGGAATGGCGGTCTACCCCCTAGTTAAGTACTGCGTGGTCGCGCGCGGTACGCCTGGGGCGACGCGGTTGTGCCCTCAATACCGCAAAGTTGCAGAGGAGGCGCTTGCCGAGTACGAGCCTTACTGGCGGGATGATGCAGCATCAGGCGGCGGGTATTACGTCGATCCTTATTTGAAGGACATTGCTCCTCTTAACCACATGTTGACTCTGGGCCTCGTCCACTTAGAGTTACAAAAGCTCGGAGCCGGTGGGCACAAGGATCGCGCCGTAAAACTTGCTCGCTTCTTCCGCTCAAACTGGAAAGATCGAAACAATGGCTCCGTTGAATGGGAGTACTGGGCAGGTGCACTGCTGAAAAAAAACCGATTGGCGACGGCGGAGGATGTGACGCATGCGCAGATCAACGTTCACTTCGCCTATGAAAGCTATAAGGTTGGAAATGTTATAACAAAAAACGATATGATCAAGTTGGCAAGGACGCTCATGCTGAATGTCAAGAAGAGTCGGGGTGACTGGGGGGCGGATCTTGCCGGTAGGGGGCAGATCACAGGCAGTGGGCTGCACGAGGGGTTAATGGGTTGGGTTGTCCTGGATGAATTCGGCAGTGGTGTGGCTCAGGAGATAGCGCGATTCGTGATGGAATATCCGGCGAGCTTTCCTCTTGGCTACTTTTCGTATGCGACCGGGCCAATTGCTATTGCCTACGGACTGACCGAGCGAATGAGCCGTGCACCATGACCGTGTTGTTTGTTCCGGCTTGGACATCTTTGCAGGTGATGCGCAATCATTTGCACGCGGATAACTTCCCACGAGAAGAGCTTGCTGCCAGACTGTATGCAGGGACGCCGCCCACTCGCTTCATCGGAATCCATGGTCAGGGCTCGTTTGATGGCTCAATGACGTTTCGAGTGGAACCGTATCATTTCGCACCATCGACTTCATGTCTGTGATGGCTTCGCTGGACTTTATGGCTGACCTTGATCGGGCGAAAATTCTTGCGTCAGGTTTTGATGCTGTGAAGTATGGTGACGTCGACCCATTTGCCGCCAGATCGCTTTTGCAGTACGGCGTAGCCCCACAAATTCAACGGCCGGTGTTGAGGCAACATTACAGAGCAACTTTGTCATGGGAGCTCGCCAATCTTCCCTGGGCCTTGTCTTTGGGTGTGTCGGCTGAAGGCTGGTGATTTTTATGTGTTTCAACGAGACGTTGCGTGCATTGACCGTTGGTCGGGAGTGGGTATGAAAAAGTCGGTTCACCTGACCCACACCGATATACGCACCGATTCCCGCATCCTCAAAGAAATGGGGTCGCTGGCCGCTGGGGGCTTTGTTGTCAGTGGCTTGGGAGTCACGCTGGAGGAGGGGGCACAGCGGTCCACGGCGGCGTTTGACGCCGAGATCGGCGCCATACGCTTGCGGTCACGAGAGTGGCGGTTCTTGCCGAGGACATTGAGGCACATGGCGTCGCTCTTTGAGCTGGTGGTGAAGATGCTGCCGGCTTCCGTTCGGCAGAAACCTGACGTGGTGCACTGCCACGACACGCTGGTGCTGCCTTTGGGCGTGATGGTGAAGCTGGTCACCGGCGCAAAACTGGTCTATGACGCCCATGAGCTGGAGTCGGATCGCAACGGTTTGACCCGTGTTCAAAGCCGTTTGACCCTGTGGGTCGAGAAACGGCTTTGGCGCTTCGTGGATGCGTTGATTGTGGTCAGCCCATCCATTCAGGGCTGGTACCACACCACGATTGGGCCCAAGCGGTCGGCTGTGATACTCAATGCGCCAGTGTACGAGGACGATGGTGTGGACCACGGTGCCTATTTGCGCACCACGTTTTCAATTCCACCCGAGCGCCGCGTTTTTATTTATGTGGGCATTTTGGGGCCAGGACGTGGGCTTGATCTGATCACGGCCGCTTTCACTCACCCGGACGTGACGTCACATGTGGTTTTTCTGGGGTATGGTGATTGGGCAGACAAGCTCAAGCAACTTGCCGCAGTGCATGCCAACTTGCATGTGCACGACGCCGTGTCACACGCGCAGGTGGTATCGGTGGTGAGATCGGCTGACTGCGGTTTGTGTCTGGTACAGAACGTTTCGTTGAGCGACTACTACTGTTTGCCCAACAAGCTGTTTGAGTATTGTTTTGCGGGTGTGCCGGTGCTGGCGTCAGACTTTCCGGACATTCGGGCTGTGCTGGAGCAGTACGGCATTGGCACCTGTTGTGCGCTGGACAGCAACAGCGTGCGCCGGGCGGTGCTCTCGCTTGAAGACACTGGCCGGAAGTTTCACTTTGAAGATTTGACGCCACTGAGTTGGCAGGCCCAAGAGCAAAAGCTCCTGGGCCTGTACCAACATCTTTTTGCTGAGCGCTGAGTCGGCTTACTTCAACCCGGCTGCCGCCCGCAAGCTAGCAGCCTTGTCCGTCCGCTCCCAGCTGAATTCGGGCTCTTCGCGCCCAAAGTGGCCGTAAGCCGCGGTTTTTTCGTAGATGGGTCGCAGCAGGTCCAGCATTTGGATGATGCCCTTGGGGCGCAGGTCGAAGTGCTGGTTGACCAGCGCGGCGATCTGCTCATCGGGGATCACGCCGGTGCCTTCGGTGTAGACCGTCACGTTCATCGGGTGGGCCACGCCGATGGCGTAGGCCACCTGGATCTGGCACTGCTTGGCCAGGCCGGCGGCGACGATGTTCTTGGCCACGTAGCGGCAGGCGTAGGCGGCCGAGCGGTCGACCTTGGTCGGGTCTTTGCCGCTGAAGGCGCCACCGCCGTGTGGGCAGGCACCGCCGTAGGTGTCAACGATGATCTTGCGGCCGGTCAGCCCACAGTCGCCCTGCGGGCCGCCAATGACGAAGCGGCCGGTGGGGTTGATCAGGTACTTGGTGTCCTGCAGCCATTCCTTGGGCAGCACCGGCTTGATGATTTCCTCGATGACCGCCTCGATGAAGCTGGCCTTCATCTTGGTCTGGGTCTCGCTCTGGTCGGGGCTGTGCTGGGTGGACAGCACCACGGTGTCGATGCTGTGGGGCTTGCCGTCCACGTAACGCATGGTCACCTGACTCTTGGCGTCCGGGCGCAAGAAGGGCAGGCGGCCATCTTTGCGCAGCTGGGCTTGGCGCTCCACCAGCCGGTGTGCGTAGTAGATGGGCGCGGGCATCAGTTCGGGCGTTTCGTCGCAGGCGTAGCCAAACATCAGGCCCTGGTCGCCGGCGCCGGTGTTCAGGTGGTCGTCCGAGGCGTGGTCCACGCCCTGGGCAATGTCGTTGGACTGCTTGTCGTAGGCCACCAGCACGGCGCAACCCTTGTAGTCGATGCCGTATTCGGTGTTGTCGTAGCCGATTCGTTTGATGGTGTCACGCGCCACCTGGATGTAGTCCACGTGCGCGTTGGTGGTGATTTCGCCCGCCAGCACCACCAGCCCGGTGTTGGTCAGGGTCTCTGCCGCCACGCGGCTGCGCGGGTCTTGCTTGAAGATCGCATCAAGGATGGCGTCGGAGATCTGGTCGGCAACCTTGTCGGGGTGGCCTTCCGAAACGGACTCGGACGTGAAAAGAAAGTCATTCGCCATGTAAGCTCCAAATCATCGGTTGTCGAGGCGTTGCCTCGGCCCTGGGAGCCCTGGCGAACGCTTTAGCAGATTTGTCAATGTATATGACAAGGCACAATCGCTCGGCCGGGGTGGCCTTCGCGCTTGTGTGTGTCGCCCTGCAAGTTGCTCTGTTAACTCAGCGACGCGCCGATTGTATTCCGCCATGCCCACCCTGTTTCGCTTCCTGTCCCATTCCCCTCTGTGGCTGCTGCATGCACTGGGCTCGGCGCTGGGTTGGGTGTCGTTCCTGCTGTCACCCAGTTACCGGCGGCGCTTGTTGGCCAACGCCGCGCAGGCGGGCTATGGGTTTGCGCAGGTGCGGGGCGCGGTGGCCCATGCCGGGCGCATGACCGCCGAACTGCCGCGCTTGTGGATGGGTTCCCCCGTGCCTTTTGAGTGGGATGGGCAAGCGGTGGTGGAGGCGGCTTACGCGCAGGGCAAAGGCGTGGTGTTTCTCACGCCCCACATGGGTTGTTTTGAGGTGATCGCGCAGGCGCTGGCCGCACGCTATGCCCAGGACCACGGCCCGCTCACGGTGTTGTTTCGCCCGGCGCGCCAGCCCTGGCTGGCAGCCGTGATGGATGGCGCCCGCGAGCGCCCGGGGCTGGAGACCGCGCCCACCACCTTGGCCGGTGTGCGTCAGATGATCAAGGCCTTGCGCAAGGGCCACGCCGTGGGCCTGCTGCCAGACCAGGTGCCGCCCGAAGGCATGGGTGTGTGGGCGCCGTTTTTTGGCCGGCCCGCCTACACCATGACCCTGGCAGCCCGCCTGGCGCAGCAAACCGGGGCCGTACCGGTGCTGGTGTGGGGGGAGCGGCTGTCTGCGGGGCGCGGATTCAAACTGCGTTTTCACGCCATGCCGGAGCCACCCTCCAACGAGCTGGAGGCTGCCGTGTTGCAGATCAACCAAGCCATGGAGCGGCTGATCCGCGAAGACCCTTCGCAGTACCTGTGGGGCTACGCGCGCTACAAACGACCTCGGGCGGAGCTGTAGGCCATGCTCTCTCGCTTCGCCATTGTTGTGATGCGCCTGTTGGCGTTTTTGCCGCTGGTTTGGGTGCGTGCGCTGGGGCGCTGGCTGGGGCTGGCACTGCACGCTCTGGCCAAGCGCCGGCGCCGCATCGCACTGACCAATCTGCGCCTGTGTTTTCCCGAGCGCACCGAGATGGAGCGCGAGGCCATCGTGCGGCAAAACTTCGTCTACTTCATGCAGGCCTGGCTGGACCGCAGTTGGCTGTGGCATGCGCCGCGCGAGGTGCTGGAGTCGCGCTTCAAACGTGTGGGTGACTGGGGGGTGTTCCAGGGCGAGGCGCCCACCATCGTGTTTGCGCCGCATTTTTATGGCCTGGATGCAGGCGCCATGGCCTTGGCCATGGCGGCTGATCGGCGCTTCACCACCATCTACACCACCCAGGTCAACCGCGCGGTGGACGAGTGGATGAAGGTGGGCCGGGCACGGTTTGGCGATGTCAGCCTGCTCAACCGCGACGATGGCGTCAAACCCATTGTCAGCAGCCTGCGCAAGGGCGGTTTGTTGTACCTCTTGCCCGACATGAACTTCGGGCCCGAGGAGTCCATTTTTGTGCCGTTTTACGGTGTGCCCACCGCCACGGTGCCGTCCTTGTCGCGTTTTGCGCGTTTGGGCCGCGCCAAGGTGGTGCCGTTGGTCACGCGCATCACACCGTCTGGCTACGAGATCGAGGCCATGCCGGTGTGGGTAGGCTTCCCCTCCGACGGCGTGGAAGCCGATACCGCTCTCATGAACGCGCGCCTGCAAACCTGGATCGACCAGGCGCCCGATCAGTACTGGTGGGTGCACAAACGCTTCAAAACCCGGCCGCCAGGCGAGCCGTCGGTGTACGGCGGCCGCGACTGATTCAGGGCCGTGCCGCGAGTGCCCCTGCCAACCACGCGATGACGCGCTGTGGTTGCTCGTGCACCACCCAGTGGGTGGCCCCGGGCAGTTGGGTCAGGTGGAGCTTCGGCACAAAGTCGCCCAGTCCATCCAGCAGGCCCGGGGGCAGGGCGGTGTCGTCCATGGCCCACAGCACATGGGTGGGCACATGCACTTCCAACATCGCGCGCGGCAGGGTCACGGTGGTTGCGCCGGGGTCGCTTGCCGTCGCAGGACGCAAGGGCGAGGCACGGTAGTAGTTCAACGCGCCGTCCAGGCCTTGGCGCCACACGGCGCGGAATTGCGCTTTCACGGCATCGGTCAGCCAGGCGTGTGGGCCGTCGGCCGCGCCCATGTTGGTGAAAAAAGGCCACAGCCGTTTGAAGTCGTCCTCAGCCAGCAGTGCCGCCGCGTCGGGCCGGCACAAGAAGCTCATGTAGGCGCTGGCGGCTTGTTGTTCGGGTGACTGCTGGAGTTCGCGCAAAAAGGTGCCGGGGTGGGGCGAGTTGATGATGGCCAGGCGTTCCAACTGTTGTGGGTGAAGTGCGGCCAGGTTCCAGGCCACCGCGCCGCCCCAGTCGTGCGCCACCAGGGCCGCCAGCGGTGCGCCGTCCGCTTCCAGGGCAATCAGCGCCAGCACGTCTTGCACCAGGTGTTTGGCGCGGTAGTCGCTCACATCGGGTGGCGTGCTGGAGCCCGCATAGCCGCGCAGGTTGGGGGCCACACAGCGGTAGCCGCCGTGTTCGGGGCGCGAAAAGTGGGTCAGCAGTTCGTCCCACACAAAAGCGGCTTCCGGGAAGCCGTGCAAAAACAGCAGCACCGGCCTGCCACGTTCACCGCTGCTGCGGCATTCCAGCGAAATGCCATGGGGCAGGGTGAGCGTGTGGCGTTCGATCATGTGGGTGGCGTGTCGGGTTCGGCGGGTTCGGGCGGGGTGGGCGTTGGGGTTTCATCGGCCTGGGCCAGCGTGATGGTGGGCGCGGTGCGCACCCAGCGCCACAACAGTTGTGCCACCTCGTCCAAGCCTTGTTTTTTGAGGGCCGAGAACAGTTTGGCCTCGCCGCCGCCGGCTTGCAGTCGCGCAATCGACAGCGCCTTGTTGGCTTCGGCGCGGGTCAGTTTGTCGGCCTTGGTGAGCAGCACCAGGAACTGCAGCCCTTCTTCCACGCGCGGGCGGATGATGTCGAGCAGGATTTCGTCCAGTTCGGTCAGGCCCAGGCGGGGGTCGCACAGCAGCACCACGCCGCGCAGGTTTTCGCGCGTCATGAGGTAGTTGGACATGACCCGTTGCCAGCGCAGCTTGGCTTCTTTGGGCACGGCCGCGTAGCCGTAGCCCGGCAGATCGGCCAGCACGGCGTCGGTGACGCCTTGTTTGCCCAGTGAAAACAGGTTGATGCTCTGGGTGCGGCCGGGCGTTTTGGAGGCAAAGGCCAGGCGCTTTTGTTGTGTCAGCGTGTTGATGCAGGTGGACTTGCCCGCGTTGGAGCGGCCCACAAAGGCGATTTCAGGCACCGTCAGCGGGGGCAGGAATTGCAGTTGCGGCGCCGTGGTGAGAAAGCGGGCGGTGTGCAGCCAGCCGTGGGCGATTTTGGCGTCCACGTCGGGGTTGGCAACCGGGGTTGCGGGGGAAGTGGTGGTGTTCATGAAGGGCGCCTTTCGGGCCATTGTAAAATGCCGGTGTTTTGCGCCTGCGCGGCGCGCCGTTTGGCGGTTTGCGTGGGTGTTTCGTAAACCGCGTGAAGATCGCCCACGTTGATAGCCCTCGACATGAAACCGTTTGCCACCTTTTTCAGCGCCGTCGCGCTGGCCGTTGTTTCCCTGTCTGCCCAGGCTCAGGCCGCCAAACCCGACCTGAACAAGGGCGCGGCGCTCTACGGTCAGGTGTGTGTGGCTTGCCACGCGGCCGACGGCAACTCGTCCATCCCCGCCAACCCCAAGCTGGCGCAGCAGCATCCCGAGTACCTGGTCAAGCAGTTGCAGGAGTTCAAGTCCGGCAAACGCGACAACGCGGTGATGAAGGGTTTTGCGTCCGCCATGTCCGAAGAAGACATGCGCAACGTGTCGTACTGGCTGGCTTCGCAGAAGAACAAGCCCGGTTTTGCCAAGGAAAAAGACCTGGTCAAGCTGGGTGAACGCATTTACCGCGGTGGCATCACCGACCGCAAGATCGCCGCTTGTGCATCCTGCCACGGCCCGGCCGGTTCGGGCATGCCGGCCCAGTACCCGCGTGTGTCGGGCCAACATGCCGACTACACCGCCGCTCAATTGCGCGCTTTCCGCGACGGGGCACGCAAGAACAACGTGCAAATGACCCAGGTGGCGGCGTACCTGACCGAGCGTGAGATCAAAGCCGTGTCCGACTACATTGCCGGCTTGCGCTGACAGGTGGCAAGGCCCCGCCGACAGGTGGGGATATAAGCGAATATTAATATTCAACGGCAAAATGCGCGGAGTTTTCACAAAACGCTGAACCGCCAGGCCGAAATCGCATCACAGACGGGGCGGGCTTGAACAAGGCCCGCCCTTTTTTTACACCGCTACATGACCGTTTCCACCCAAGGCCTGCAGATCGACTCCGGTTCGCGTTTCATGCGCAACGCGGTGGAATTGCTGTCGTCCATGCGTTTTGCCATCTCGTTGCTGACGGTGATCTGCATTGCCTCGGTGATTGGCACGGTGGTCAAGCAGCACGAGCCCATCAACAACTACGTCAACCAGTTTGGGCCGTTCTGGGCAGAGGTGTTTGGTGCGCTCGACCTGTACGCGGTCTACAGCGCCTGGTGGTTCCTGTTGATTCTGGCCTTTCTGGTGCTCAGCACCAGCCTGTGCATCGTGCGCAACACCCCGAAAATTTTTGCCGACCTGCGCACCTACAAAGAAAACCTGCGGGAGCAAAGCCTCAAGGCTTTTGGCCACCGCGCTGAAAACACCTTGGCCGAAGCGCCAGAGGTGGCGGCGCAGCGCATTGGCAGCACGCTGGCCAGCAGCGGCTGGAAGGTGAAACTGCAGCAGCGCGACACCCCGGTGGGCACCGGCTGGATGGTGGCGGCCAAGGCGGGTGCGGCCAACAAGATCGGGTATCTCGCGGCGCACAGCGCCATCGTGCTGGTGTGTATTGGTGGGCTGCTCGACGGTGATCTCATCGTGCGCGCGCAGATGTGGTTCAACGGCAAGACCGTGTTCGAGGGCGGCGGCATGATCGCCGATGTGCCGGCCGAGCACCGGCTGTCGCCCACCAACCCGACCTTTCGCGGCAACATCCTGGTCACCGAAGGTACGCAGTCCAGCACCGCCATCCTCAGCCAGCCCACAGGCGTGCTGCTGCAAGACCTGCCGTTCTCGATCGAACTCAAGAAGTTCATCGTCGAGTACTACTCCACCGGCATGCCCAAATTGTTCGCCAGCGACGTCGTTATCCACGACAAAGAGACGGGCGAAAAAAAGGAGGCACGGGTCGAGGTCAACCACCCGGTCAGCCACCGGGGCATACAGATTTACCAGTCCAGCTTCGACGATGGGGGCTCGCGCGTGAAGCTGCGCGCCGCGCCCATGGGCACGGTCACCGCCCCCTTCGAGGTCGAGGGCACCATTGGCGGTTCGACCGAGCTCAGCAACGGTGACCAGCGACTGACGCTGGAGTTCACCGGCCTGCGTGTCATCAACGTCGAGAACATGAGCGATGCCGCGTCCGCCTCGGGGGCCGACGTGCGCAAGGTGGACCTGCGCCACGCCATCGAAGGCCGACTCGGTGCCGCCAACAAGACCGTGAGCAAAAAAGAGCTGCGCAACATCGGCCCCAGCGTGAGCTACAAGCTGCGCGACGCAGCGGGCCAGGCCACCGAATTCCAGAACTACATGTTGCCGGTGGAGCTGGACGGCGCGCGCTTGTTCCTGCTGGGCATGCGTGAGACGCCGGCCGAGCCCTTCCGTTACCTGCGCGTACCGGCCGACGACCAGGACAGCCTCGACGGCTTTGTGCGGCTGCGCACGGCCCTGACCGACCCGGCGCAGCGCGCCCGCGCTGTGGCGCGCTACGTGGCGCGCGCGGCCGACACCAGCAATGCCCAGATGACCCAGGCGCTTGCCGCCTCGGCCGGCCGCGCGCTGGACTTGTTTGCCGGCGTGGACCCATCGCTGGACACCTTGAAGCCGGCCGATCAGGCGGCGCCGCTGGGCGGTTTGCAGGCGGTGTCGCGCTTCATGGAGGTCAACGTGCCCGAGGCCGAGCGCGAGCGCGCTGGCGAGGTGCTGGTGCGCATCCTCAACGGCACCTTGTTCGAGTTGCTGCAGATCAGCCGTGAGGCCGCTGGCCTCAAGCCACTGGACGGTGAAGCCGAATCCACCCAGCGCTTCATGACGCAGTCCGTGCTGGCGCTCAGCGACGCCTTTTTCTACCCGGCGCCCATGGCCTTGCAGCTCACCGATTTCACGCAGGTGCAGGCCAGCGTGTTTCAGGTGGCACGCGCACCCGGCAAAACCATCGTCTACCTGGGTTGCCTGTTGCTGATTCTGGGCGTTTTTGCCATGCTCTATGTGCGCGAACGCCGCCTGTGGGTGTGGCTGGCGCCTTCAGCCGGCGGCGCCCAAGCCACCATGGCCTTGTCCACCAACCGCAAGACGATGGACGGCGACCGCGAATTCGACATGCTCAAGTCCCGACTGATACAGGTATCGCCATGAACACCGCCACGCAGACCTTGAATGCCAAGTCCCCCCAGGCCATGACGCTCAACGGCAGCTTCATGTCGCGCCGCAACGCGTTCGACTGGCTGTTTGCGTTGCTGGTGCTTGCCGGCACCGCGTTTGCGTTCATGCGCTACGCCGACTTCATGGATGGCTATGAAAAAGCCATCCTGGTGGGCTCGGCACCGGCGGCCATTTGGCTGGGCTGGTTCTGGCGACCGCTGCGGGCGTTGATGGTGGTGGTGGCTGCGCTGTCGCTGTTGGCCATTGCGCTGTACCAGACCGATGCCGGCGCCCAACTCGCGCGGGCCGATCAGGCCTTCCTGCTCAAGTATTTCATTTCCAGCCAATCGGCCATCCTGTGGATGAGCGTGCTGTTTTTCATGAGCACCCTGTTCTACTGGGGCGGGCTGTTCAGCCGCCGGGTGGGCGACAGCTTTGAGCTGCTGGGTTCGCGCCTGGCATGGGTCGCCGTGACGCTGGCGCTGGTGGGCACCATGGTGCGCTGGTACGAGAGCTACCTGATCGGCCCCGATGTGGGCCACATCCCGGTGAGCAACCTGTACGAAGTGTTCGTGATGTTCTGCTGGATGACAGCGGCCTTCTACCTGTACTACGAAGACCGCTACGACACCCGCCGCATGGGCGCGTTTGTGATGCTGGTGGTGAGTGCGGCCGTGGGCTTTTTGCTGTGGTACACGGTGGTGCGCGAGGCGCATGAAATCCAGCCCCTGGTGCCCGCGCTGCAAAGCTGGTGGATGAAGCTGCATGTGCCGGCCAACTTCATCGGCTATGGCACCTTTGCCATCGCCGCCATGCTGGCCTTTGCCTACCTCATCAAACAGAGCGCAGGCGAAACCCGCTGGTACAAACTCGCGCCGCTGTGGTTGTTGGGTGTGGTGCTGTGCCTGGAGCCGCTGGTGTTCCGCCAGGATTCGCTGGACAAAGGCGGCAGCTACTGGTTTGTGTATTTCGGCATCTCGGCCTTGATCGTGGCCGCCATCATGCTGGGGCGCCGCCGCATTGCCGAGCGTCTGCCCAGCTTTGAGGTGCTGGACGATGTGATGTACAAGGCCATCGCCGTGGGCTTTGCCTTCTTCACCATCGCCACCGTGCTCGGGGCCTTGTGGGCGGCCGAAGCCTGGGGCGGCTACTGGAGTTGGGACCCCAAGGAAACCTGGGCCTTGATCGTGTGGCTCAACTACGCAGCTTGGCTGCACATGCGCCTCATCAAAGGCCTGCGCGGCACCGTGGCGGCCTGGTGGGCGTTGGTGGGTTTGGCCATCACCACCTTCGCTTTCCTGGGTGTGAACATGTTCCTGAGCGGCCTGCACAGCTACGGTGAACTCTGACTTCTGTGGGGTCTTGGGCGGTGTGCTGACGAGCCGCCCCGAGGAACTTGTGAGAATGGCATGCACTCTACGCCCGAACACCCAGAGGACGCGCCATGCTGATTCGCTCTCAAGACAACGGATTCAACCACCCCATCGCCAGCGAGATCACACCACCTGACGCCTACCTGCGGCGGCGCGAGTGGTTGCAACAGGTGGCCATGGGTGCGGGTGCCTTGGGCATGGGGGCCTGGGCAACGCGCGACGCGCGGGCGCAGATGGCCCGACCAGGCAAGCTGGCGCCGCTGCCGGGCGTCAAGTCCGCAGTGGCCGGCGCATCGACCGTTGAGGCGGTCACGGCCTACGACGACGCAACGCTCTACAACAACTTCTACGAGTTCGGCACCGACAAGTCCGACCCGGCCGCCTATTCCAAGCAGTTCAAGCCCCGGCCGTGGACGGTGCAGGTGGAGGGCTTGGTCAAAAATCCCCGCACCTACGGCATTGAAGATCTGCTCAAACTCAGCGCCATGGAAGAGCGCATTTACCGACTGCGCTGCGTCGAAGGCTGGTCCATGGTCATCCCTTGGGTGGGGTATTCGGTGGCCGAGCTGATCAAAAAAGTGGAGCCATTGGGCAGCGCCAAATACGTTGAATTTGTGACCCTGGCCGACAAGGCGCAGATGCCTGGTTTGCGCTCGGGCGTGCTGGATTGGCCTTATGTGGAAGGCTTGCGGCTGGACGAAGCCATGCACCCGCTGACCCTGCTGGCCTTTGGCATGTACGGCGAGGTGTTGCCCAACCAGAACGGCGCGCCGTTGCGGCTGGTGGTGCCCTGGAAGTACGGGTTCAAGAGCGGCAAATCGCTGGTCAAGATCCGCTTCACCGACAAGGAGCCGCGCACCGCGTGGAACGTCTCGGCACCGCAGGAATACGGCTTCTACTCCAACGTCAACCCCGACGTGGCGCACCCCCGCTGGAGCCAGGCGAGTGAGCGCCGCATCGGTGAAGGGCAGGGCCTGTTTGCCAAGCGGCGGAAAACGCTGATGTTCAATGGCTACGAGCCGCAGGTGGGCCAGTTGTACGCCGGCATGGATTTGCGCAAATTTTTCTGATGCAGGCCTTGTTGACCCGCTCCTGGGTCAAGCCACTGTTGTTTGTGTTGTGCACCCTGCCGGCGTTTTGGCTGGTGGGGGCGGGCTTGTTGAACCAACTGGGTGCCAACCCCGCCGAGGCACTGATCCGTGGCCTGGGCGACTGGACCTTGCGCTTCCTGTGCCTCGTCTTGCTGGTCACGCCGCTGCGGCACCACACGGGCTGGACGGTGGTGGCGCGCTGGCGCCGCATGCTGGGCTTGTTCGTGTTTTTCTATGCCAGCCTGCACCTGCTGGCCTATGCCTGGCTGGACATGGGCTTTGACTTGGTCGAGTTGCTGCCCGACATCGTCAAGCGTCCCTTCATCACCGTGGGCATGCTGGCTTGGGGCTTGTTGCTGGCGCTGGCCGCCACGTCGTTCAACCGTGCCATCAAGGCGATGGGGGCACGCCGCTGGCAGCGGCTGCACCGCGCGGTCTACGCGGTGGCCGTGCTGGGCGTGCTGCACTTCTTCTGGATGCGGGCCGGCAAGCAGTTGTTTGGCGAGGTGGCGGTGTACGCCGCCCTCCTGGGCGCGCTGCTGGGTTGGCGTGTGTGGTGGCGGTTCAGAGCGCGCGTTCCAGCCTGAGCTGGTCGGCCACACTTTCGCGCTCACGGATCAGCATGGCTTGGGCGCCGTCCACCAACACCTCGGCCGCACGGCCGCGGGTGTTGTAGTTGCTGGCCATGCTCATGCAGTACGCCCCGGCCGACAACACCGCCAACAGGTCGCCCTGGGCCACATTGAGCTCGCGGTCGCGGCCGATCCAGTCACCGCTCTCGCACACCGGGCCCACCACGTCCCAGGTGGTGGTGGCGCCATCGCGCGGCAGCACGGGCACGATGCCGTGGTGCGCCTGGTACATGGCCGGGCGCGGCAGGTCGTTCATGGCCGCGTCCACGATCAGGAAGTTTTTCTGCTCGCCCGGCTTGAGGTAGAGCACCTCGGTGATGCACACGCCGGCATTGCCCACCAGCGAGCGGCCGGGCTCGATCATCAGTTTGCGTTGGCCAAAACCACGCGCGTCCAGCTTGGCCAGCAGCGCGGCCCACAGCGTGTCGGCCGCAGGCGGGGTGTCGCCCTGGTAGTCGATGCCCAGGCCGCCGCCGAAGTCGATGTGCTGGATGGGCACGCCCGCCGCTTCGATGGCGGTGACCAGGTCCAGCACGCGGTCCATGGCGTCGAGGTAGGGCGCCATCTCGGTGATTTGTGAGCCGATGTGGCAGTCGATACCGACCACGCGCAGCCCCTTGCACGACGCGGCAAACAGGTAGGTTTCTACTGCGTCCTGGTGGGCGATGCCGAACTTGTTGCCTTTCAGGCCGGTGGAAATGTAGGGGTGGGTTTTGGCGTCCACATCGGGGTTGACGCGCACGCTCACCGGTGCGCGCTGGCCCATGCTGCGGGCCACTTCGTCCAGCACTTCCAGTTCGGCGCGGCTCTCGACGTTGAAGCAGCCGATGCCGGCGTCCAGCGCGCGGCGCATTTCGGCGCGGGTTTTGCCCACGCCCGAAAAAATGATTTTGTGGGGCTCGCAGCCGGCGGCCAGGGCACGGTCGAGTTCACCCCCCGAGACGATGTCCAGTCCACAGCCCGCGCGCACAAAGGTTTGCAGGATGGCCAGCGAGCTGTTGGCCTTCATGGCGTAGCAGATCTGCGCGTCGCGTCCAGCAAAACCACGCTGGTAGGTGGCCAGTGCTTGCAGCATGGCGGCCTTGGCGTAGATGAACAGCGGCGTGCCGTGGGCGCGCGCCAAGTCGTTCACCGACACGTCTTCGACCATCAACTGGCCGTTGCGGTAGCCGATGAACGGCCGCAGGAAATCAGAGCTCATGCCGGAAATTGTGCAAAAAGCGCGCGGTCAGCGCGGGGTGGGTGTTTTTGAGGAAGGCTGGTCGGCCGGGGCGGGCATGTAGAGCGCGCCCTTCTGGCCACAGCCTGCGGCCACGAGCGCGGCGGCCAGCGCCAAGGCCACAAGGCGAATGGGGCGGCGGCGCGAGCCTAAAATTTGGGTGCCGAACAACATCACAAGATTGTATGACCGACCTTGAATTCCTCGACCGCGCCGAGGCGGCGCTCCAGGCCATTGAACTGGCCTGTGATCGCATCAATGAAGCCACCGACGCCGACGTGGACAACCAACGTGTGGGCGGCATGGTCACGCTGGTGTTTGCCAACCGCAGCCAGATCGTGGTCAATTTGCAAAAGCCGCTGCATGAAATCTGGGTGGCGGCGCGTTCGGGTGGCTACCACTACAAGTGGGACGGCCAGGCCTGGGTGGACACCAAGGGGCAGGGCGAGTTGTTTGCGCAACTCACACGCTGCGCCACCGAGCAGGCTGGCCAGGCGCTGGTGTTCAGTTCCTGAACAGGTCGAGGATGCTGCGTTTTTCCTGAGATTCGATCGCTGGCGCGGTCGCTGGCAAATCGCCGACCATGCCCTCGGCCGCGCCCAGTTTGGCCACGCTGTGGCCGGGGGTGTATTCCTGGAAATACCAGTCACCCCCCATGGACACCACGCCTTCAGGCGGTGATGGCAGTTCCACGGGCACACCCCTGAGGGCCTCGCTCATGAAGCTGATCCAGATGGGCAGGCTCAGCCCACCGCCGGTTTCGCGGCTGCCCAGGTTGCGTGGCGTGTCGTAGCCCACCCAGGTGGCCGCCACCAGCGTGGGCTGGTAGCCCACAAACCAGGCGTCCACCGCATCGTTGGTGGTGCCGGTTTTGCCATACAGATCGGGGCGTTTGAGTGTGGCCTGCGCGCGCGCGGCCGTGCCCGTGCGGGTGATCTCCTGCAGCAGCGAGCCCATCACGAAGGCGTTGCGCGGGCTGATGGCGCGCACGTCTTCGGTCAGTTCTGGTGCGGGCACTTCCAACAGGGTGCGGCCTTTGTCGTCCGTCACGTGGGTGATGAGGTAGGGGTCGATGCGGTAACCGCCGTTGGCAAACACGGCGTAGCCGGCGGCCATTTGCATGGGGGTCACGGTGCCGGCACCCAGCGCCATGGTGAGGTAGGCAGGGTGTTTGTCGGCTTCAAAGCCGAAGCGGGTGACCCATTCCTGCGCGCTTTGGGTGCCCACCATCTGCAGCACCCGGATGGACACCATGTTTTTGGACCTGGCCAGCGCCGTGCGCACGCTCATCGGGCCATCGAACTGGCCGTCGTAGTTCTTGGGCTCCCAGGGCTTGCCGCCGGTGGCCGCCGCGCTGAAGAACAGCGGTGCATCTTCCACCACGGTGCTGGGCGTGAGGCCTTTTTCCAGCGCGGCCGAATAGATGAATGGCTTGAAGCTGGAGCCGGGCTGCCGCTGCGCCTGGGTGACGTGGTTGAACTTGTTTTTCTGGAAATCGAAGCCGCCGACCAGGGCCTTGATGGCGCCGTTGCGAGGGTCCATGGCGACGAAGGCAGACTCCACCTCGGGCAACTGGCTCAGGTCCCAGGTCTTGCGTGGGGTCTGGACAATGCGCACCACCGCGCCACGCCGAATCTTCAGCTTGGGGGGGGCTTTGTCTGCCAAGCCCGATTGGACGGGCTTGAGGCCTTCTCCCGTGATTTCGATGGGCTCGCCGCTGTCGCGGGCCACCACCACCTTGCGTGGGCTGGCCTCCAGCACCACGGCGGTGAGCAGCTCACCATTGTCCGGGTGGTCGGCCAGCACGTCATCGATGGCTGCGTCCAGTGCCTTGGGGTCGGTGGGCAAATCCACAAACCGTTCGGGCCCACGGTAGAACTGGCGGCGTTCGAAGTCGAGCACGCCGCGCCGCACGGACTGGTGAGCGACCTGCTGGGCCTTGCTGTCCAGTGTGGTGTAGACGTTCAGGCCTCGGGTGTAGGTTTCGTCGCCGTACTGGCTGAAGATGGACTGGCGCACCATTTCGGCCACGTACTCGGCGTGCAAGCGCTCGCTGCTGCTGGGCGGGCGCACGCGCAGGGGCTCGCGGCGGGCGGCTTCGGCCTGCGCTTCGGTGATGAAGCCGTTTTCGACCATGCGGTCGATGATGTGGAGCTGGCGCGAGCGGGCGCGGCGGGGGTTGCTGATGGGGTTGTAGGCCGAGGGCGCCTTGGGCAGGCCGGCGAGCATGGCCGCTTCGGCCACCGACACGTCCTTCAGGGGCTTGCCGAAATACACCTGTGAGGCCGCGGCAAAGCCATAAGCGCGCTGGCCCAGGAAAATCTGGTTCATGTAGATCTCAAGGATTTGCTCCTTGGTGAACATGTGCTCCAGCTTGAAGGTGAGCAAGACCTCGTAGATCTTGCGCATATAGCTTTTTTCGGCCGAGAGGTAGACGTTGCGCGCCACCTGCATGGTAATGGTGGAGGCGCCCTGGCTTTTGGCTTGTCCCAGGTTGGCCAGCGCGGCGCGCACCATGCCGATGTAGTCCACCCCGTTGTGTTCGAAGAAGCGGGCGTCTTCGATGGCCAGCACGGCGTTGGTCATGACCGGTGGGATCTGGGCGATGGGCAGCAGATTGCGGCGTTCTTCACCAAATTCCCCCATCAGCACGCCGTCGGCGGTGAACACGCGCAAGGGCAGTTTGGGTCGGTAGTCGGCCAGATCGGTGACGTCGGGCAGGTTGGGGAAGGCCACGGCCAGCGCGAGCCCCACCAGCAACAGCAGTGTGGCCACACCGGCCACCGCCAGGCTGGCCAGCGCAACGACGCCGCGCGCCAAGGTGTGGGTCCAGCCCTGCTTGGCAGGGCGGGGTGGGGTGTGGGGAGCGTCTTTGGGTGCGGGCATGAAGGGCCTTGGAACGGCCTTGATTATAAAAACCCGGGTGTGGCAGATTGCGCAAAACTTCGCGTCTGTTTGCCTGGCCACTGTCCCAAATGGGTGAAATACGGGTCAGAATGTAAGCGGCCATTTCAACAATCGTCGGGTTCAGACAACGTGCGGCCGGGTCAAACAGGGCATTTTTCTTTACCGCCCAATGACCTTGCTGCTAGTATTGAAGTGAAATGTTAAGTCTTGTGAAGCGCGCACGCCGTGTGCGCCACCGTCTTGGGGACTGCCTTGATCTCATTGGGATCTCTCTTCAGCCGTGAAGCGGCGCCGTTGCTCGGCATCGATGTGAGCTCGTCCACGGTCAAGCTGGTCGAGATCGGTCGCGAGCGTGACGGGTCCCTGGTGTTGGAGCATTGCGCCATCGAGCCCTTGGAGCGGGGTTGGATCACCGACGGCAACATCGAAAAGTTTGACGAGGTGGCCGATGCGGTGCGCCGCCTCGTGCGCAAGTCCGGCACCCGCACCAAGAACGTTGCGATGGCGTTGCCTGGTTCTGCGGTGATCACCAAGAAAATCACCCTGCCTGCGGGCTTGTCGGACAAAGTGCTTGAGGTGCAAGTGGAGTCGGAGGCCAACCAGTACATCCCGTTTTCGCTCAACGAGGTGAGTCTGGATTTTTGTGTCATCGGTGCCAACCCCAATTCGCCCAACGATGTGGATGTGCTGATCGCGGCCTCTCGCAAGGAAAAGGTGTCTGATCGCCAAGGCCTGGCCGAGGCGGCCGGGCTCAAGCCCGTCATCATGGATGTGGAGTCCTACGCGTCGCGCATGGCGGCGTCGCGCCTGCTGGACGGCTTCCCCAACAAAGGTGTTGATGCCCTGGTGGCGTTGTTCGAGGTGGGCTCGCAGACCACCAGCTTGCAGGTGATTCGCAACGACGATGTGCTGTACGAGCGCGACCAGATGTTTGGCGGTGGACAGCTCACGCAACTGCTGGTGAAGCAGTACGGCATGAGCTTCGAAGAGGCCGAAACCAAAAAACGCAACGGCGAGCTGCCGCCCGATCACTCGGCGCGCGTGCTGCAGCCTTTCATGGAAAGCCTGTGCCAGGAGATCGGCCGGGCGCTGCAATTCTTTTTCACCAGCACGCCGCACAACAAGGTGGATTACATCCTGTTGTCGGGGGGCTCTGCCGGGTTGCCTGGCCTGCCGCTGATGGTGACCGGGCAGACCTCGTTTCCCTGCAAGCTGATCAACCCTTTTGAAGGGATGAAGCTGGGGGCGGGCATCAACACCCGCCGCTTGGAGAGTGAGGCCACGTCGTACCTAGTGGCCACTGGGCTGGCGCTGCGGAGGTTCTACCAATGATCCTCATCAATTTGCTCCCGCACCGCGAGGCGGCACGCAAGCGCCAGCGCGAGTTGTTTTTTGCCCAGGTGGGCGGTGCTGCGCTGGTCGGTGGCTTGGTCGTGGGCCTGATCTTCACCTGGTTCCAGAACCACATTTCAACCCAGCAGGGACGCAATGCTTTTCTTGCGGCCGAAAACGCAAAGCTGGATGCCCAGATCAAGGACATTGCCGGTTTGCAGACGCAGTTGGCGGCCTTGAAGGCCAGGCAACTGGCGGTGGAGGACCTTCAGGCTGATCGCAACCTGCCCGTGCACCTGCTCGACGAAATGGTCGGTCAGCTGCCGGAGGGCGTTTACCTGAGTTCGTTGCGACAGGACAACCAGGCCATCTTGATCACGGGTGTCGCGCAGTCGCAGGAGCGTGTGTCCGAGTTGTTGCGCAACCTCAACAACAACAGCAAGTGGCTGAGTCGGCCTGAGCTGGTCGAGATCGTTGCGGCCAACCTCACGCTGCCACCGCGGGATCAGCGCCGCGTGTCCAACTTCAGTATCCGCGTCACGCTCACGCGCGGTGCGGCCCCGCCGAAGACGGGTGACGGCATTCCTGCCGCCAAGCCGGCGGGCACAAGCTGACGCGGCCGACGCACGGACACACCATGGCCAAGAAAAAATCCTCCAAGCTCGACATCGATCTGAGTGGTCTGCAGCAGACCCTTCGGTCGCAGTTCAGCGGGCTCGACCCCAACGACCCCACACAGTGGCCGTCGGTGCCGCGCTACCTGTTGCTGGCCTTCATCGCCACGGCGGTGGTGGTGGGGCTGTGGTTTGCCTGGCTGAGCTCCTTCCAAGAGGAGTTGGACGCTGAGCGTGCCAAAGAAGTGCAGTTGCGCACCGACTACCAGAAGAAGTTGTCGCAAGCCGTCAATCTGGACGCCTTGCGGCAGCAGTTGGAGCAGGTGCAGCAATACGTGACCCAGCTGGAGAAGCAGCTTCCCAGCAAGGCGGAAATGGACGCCTTGTTGTCCGACATCAACCAGGCCGGGCTGGGGCGCAGCCTGCAATTTGAGTTGTTTCGCCCGGGCCAGGTGAACGTCAAGGAGTACTACGCCGAGTTGCCCATCGCGGTGAAGGTCACCGGCTCCTACCACGACATCGGCCTGTTTGCCGCCGACGTGGCCAACCTCTCACGCATCGTCACGCTCAACAACATCACGTTGACACCAGTGGCGAACCGGCCGGGCTTTCTGACCATGGACTGCACCGCCAAAACCTTCCGCTACCTGGACCAAGACGAAATTGGGGCACAGAAGAAGGCTGCCACCGCCAAGGGGGGCAAGCCATGACACGGTCGATGTTCTTGCGACCAGGCTGGGGCGCGTGTGTGGTGCTGGTCGGGCTGCTGGCGGGTTGTGGCGGGGGCGAAAATGAAGATTTGTCCACTTGGATGAAGGAGCAGCGCGCCAAGACCCTGCCCAAAGTGGAGCCCATCAGCGAGCCGGTGCGTTTTGTGCCGCAGCCCTACCAGAGCGAGGGCAAAACGCCGCCTTTTTCGCAGGACAAGCTGACCGCCGCTTTGCGCCGTGCGTCCGATGCAGCGTCGCCCAGCCTCACCCTGCTCACCCCCGAACTCAACCGCCGCAAGGAGCCGCTGGAGGCCGAGCCTCTGGATGCCATTGCCATGGTGGGGTTGCTGGACCGCAAGGGGCAACGCGTGGCCCTGGTCAAGGTGGGGGCATTGTTGTACCAGGTGCGTGTGGGCAACTACCTGGGCCAGAACTACGGGCGCATCTTGCGTATCAGCGAATCTGACATCACCCTGCGCGAAATCGTTCAGGACGGCACCGGTGAGTGGATAGAACGACAGGCCGTGCTGCAGCTTCAAGAGGGAATCAAATGAACCAGTTCTGCATGCGATCCGACGATCGCTCCCCAACAACCGCCCGTGGCACGGCGCTGGGTTGGGCGCGCCGCCTGGCGGCGGTGCTGATGGCCGGCGCGGTGGCAGCGGTACCTGCTGCCTGGTCGCAGGCCCAGAACAGCATTCGCGCCATCACCACCACCACAGAAGGTGGCAACGACGTGGTGCGCGTTGAGTTCGACAAACCCCTGACCGAACTGCCCAAGGGTTTCAGCATCCAGTCCCCGGCGCGCATTGCGCTGGACTTTGCAGGCGTGGGCAACGGCACTGGCCGCACGGCGGTGGAGTTGAATCAAGGCAACGTACGCAGTGCCAACGTCATCGAGGCGGGCGATCGGACACGTGTGGTGCTCAACCTGTCTCAAGCCAGCCAGTACCAAGCGCAGTTGCTGGGCAACAGCGTTCTCGTGGTGTTACAGGGCAGCCTGGCGGCTGGTGCGCCTAGTGCGTCGTCCCAGGCGGCCTTTGCCGAGGCCCGCAACGAAGATGTGTTGCCTCTAAAAGGCATCGACTTCCGCCGCGGTGCGCAAGGCACGGGCCGGGTGATCGTGGACTTGCCCAATGCGCAGGTGGGTGTGGACATCCGTCAGCAAGGCAAGTTGCTGGTGGTTGAATTCCTCAAGGCTTCGCTGCCCGATGCGCTGCGCCGCCGCCTGGATGTGACCGATTTCGGGACCCCCATCCAAACTGTGACCACCACGCAAAATGGTGACCGCGTGCGCTTGCAGTTGGAGCCCACGGGCACGTGGGAGCACAGCGCCTATCAAAGTGACAACCAATTCGTTATCGAGGTGCGTGAGGTCAAGCAAGACCCGAACAAGCTGAGCCAAGGCCCCGGCTTCAACGGCGAGAAGCTCTCGCTCAATTTCCAGAACATCGAGGTGCGGGCGCTGCTGCAGGTGATTGCTGACTTCACCAACTTCAACATCGTGACGTCGGATACCGTCACGGGCAGCGTCACCCTGCGCCTGCAGGACGTGCCTTGGGATCAAGCGCTAGACATCATCCTGCAGGCCAGAGGCCTGGGCATGAAGAAAAACGGCAACGTGCTGTGGGTCGCGCCCAAGGATGAGATCGTGGCACGGGAAAAGCTCGACTTTGAGGCACTCAACACGGTCAGGACGCTGGAGCCACTGCGCACCCAGTCTTTCCAGATGAACTACGTCAAGGCCGCAGAGATTGCTGAGCAATTGCGAGGCGCCGGTGCGTCGGGCGGCGGGCAAGGTGGGACGCAGCGCATGTTGTCTGAACGGGGCAGTGTCATCGTCGAGCCCCGCACCAACCAGTTGTTTGTCACAGACATTCCTTCGCGATTGGAGCAGGTGCAGGAGTTGCTCTCCAAGATCGACATCCCTGTCCGACAGGTCATGATTGAGGCCCGCATTGTGGAGGCTGACGACAACTTCAGCCGTTCGCTGGGTGTGCGACTGGGTGGCAGCGATTTGCGTGGCGTGCGTGGCGGTGACGCGGGATACGCCGTGGGCGGTGGCAATCGCGTGGCCCTTGGGGGTAGTTACAACGCCGTGTCTTCAACCACAGCAGAAGCGGCGAACACGCTTAACACCATCAATACCAGCTTCGTCAACATGCCGGCAGCTGGCTTGGGCGGTGTCAGTCCGGCGGCCCTTGCCGTGTCATTGTTCAGCCCGGCGGCAAACCGCTTTCTGAACTTGGAAATCTCTGCGCTGCAGGCAGATGGGCGGGGCAAAATCGTTTCCAGTCCGCGTGTTATCACCGCTGATCAGATCAAGGCCATCATCGAACAAGGTACCGAATATCCATACCAGGTGGCGTCTGCCAGTGGCGCTACCGCCCTGGCGTTCCGCAAAGCGGTGCTCAAGTTGGAAGTGGTGCCCCAGATCACGCCCGAGGGTGGCATCATCCTGGATGTTCAGGTCAACAAGGATTCACCGGGTGAACTGCTGGGCACTTCCGGCCAGCGCGCCATCAACACGAAACGCATCCAGACGCAGGTGTTGGTCGAGAATGGCGGTACGGTGGTGATTGGCGGTATTTACGAATCCAATGAAACCGAAAGCGAAACCAAAGTGCCTGTGCTGGGCGACGTGCCTGTGCTGGGCAACTTGTTCAAGAGCCGAAACCGTGTAGCCAACAAGACGGAACTGCTGATTTTCCTGACGCCCAAGGTCGTGAGCGAGCGCGGCGGTGTACGCTGAACATCTACAACCTAAAAGACACATTGAGTTAGGGACACAATGAAATCCATCCGTATCGTTATCGGGTTGCTGTTGGCAGCTTTGTTGGCAGCTTGCGGCGGAGGTGGTGGCTCGCCAGGGGGCAATCCCAGCCAGCCCAACCTCGTCTCGACCGCAGGTGCCGAAATCACGTTGTTGCCTGGGGCTGCCAATTCCTATGGTGTTTCCGGCGGTGTGCCGCCCTATCGGGTGGCCAACGCAGATGCGGCGACCGCCTTTGGTGCGATTGACGGCAAGGTGTTGACCGTGTTTGGTGTTCGCGTAGGTGCCGCCACGGTCGGCGTGATCGACAACGCCGGAACGGCCATTTCCATCGATGTGACAGTGGGCTCGAGCATGCCGCTGGATACCACCGCGCCTGCCACGCTGTCGCTCGGGATAGGCAGTGCGTTCAAGCGGGAGTTCAGCATTTCCGGTGGTGTGGCGCCATACGATGTGAGCAGCAGCAACGCTGGGCTGGTTTCGACCGCTCTGAACGGGACTACGTTCACGCTGACCGGTCTTCAGCCAGGCTTAGTCACGGTGACCGTTCGTGACGCGGCAAATGTGGTCAAAACCATCGCGGTGACCGCTGCTTCGGTTGTGCCGCTCTACACCACTGCCCAAGCAACCATCACACTGGCTCCTGGTGACGATGCCAAGCGGGAGTTCACAATTGGCGGCGGCACAAAACCTTACTCGCTGACTTCTGCGAACGAAGGTGTGGTTGACGTTGAGTTCAAAAAAGATGACGACGGAAATGAGATTGACGATCAGATGGTCATCACGGGCAAATCGACGGGGTCAGCCATCGTAACTGTGCGTGATGCTGCCAATGGGGTGGTGAACATCACGGCAACCGTGGCTCCTGTTGTTGCTCTTTACACTTCTGCGCCTGCTGCGGTGACCTTGCCGGAAAACGCCAGCTATGATGAATATCAGGTATTCGGGGGTGTTCCAATTGCAGGTGGCGGTCCTAAGTACACAGCAACCAGTTCGGATGAGTCTGTAGCAACAGCAGCGGTTGGTGGACCTAGTGGAACGACTTTGACAATCACCACTAAAGACAATGCAACTGGTACACCTAAAACGGCAATCATTACGGTCCGTGATGCAGTGAACTCATCGGTGACGATCACTGTCACGGTGCCCTAACGTAAAGGTCGCAAAGTCTGCAGAGGTAAGAGCAGTTGGTTATAGGCTCTAGGTGCTTAGGTCGACCGGTTGCTTTGTCTAACCCTCATTTGCATTCTTGTTGTGATTAGTCTCGTTGGCCTGCCCGGTTCAGGCAAATCCACCGTCGGGCGGCAGCTCGCCCGACGGCTGTCGCTTCCCTTTCTCGATTCGGACCATCTGATCGAGCAGCGTCTGGGCTGTTCGATCCGTGAGTTTTTTGACCGCGAAGGCGAGGCACGTTTCCGCGATCTGGAGTCCACCGTGCTCGACGAGCTGACCCAGGGGCCGTCGGGCGTCTTGTCCACCGGTGGGGGTTCTGTGTTGCGCCCGCTCAACCGGGCGCACCTGCATGAGCGCACACAGGTGGTTTACCTGCGCTCCAGCCCTGACGAGGTGTTTCGCCGTTTGCGGCACGACCGCACCCGCCCGTTGCTGCAGGTGGACGATCCCTTGCAGCGCCTGCGCGACCTGTTTGCGGTGCGCGACCCGCTGTACCGCGAAACGGCGCACTTTGTGATCGAAACCGGCCGGCCTTCGGTGGCCACGCTGGTCAACATGATCGTGATGCAGCTGGAGCTGGCGGGGCACCTGCCTGCGGGCGTGGCGGCGCCGGGCAGGTGAGGCCCTTGGCCTACACTCGGGGCCATGCAAGCGACGCAAGAAAACCCCTCCGCTGACGCGGTCCGACACACGGTCAACATTGAGCTGGGCGAGCGCAGCTACCCCATCGTGATCGGAGCAGGCCTGCTGGGGCACGCGCAGACCTACGCTGGCCTGCCCAAGGCACATGCGGCCATGGTGGTCACCAACAGCACGGTTGCACCTTTGTATGCCGACACCGTGTGTGCCGCCCTGTCTGCCCACTACCCGCATGTGGGCCGGGTGGTGTTGCCCGACGGCGAAGCCCACAAGGACTGGACCACGCTGAACCTGATTTTTGATGCCTTGTTGTCAGGTGCCAGCGACCGGAAGACGGTGCTGTTTGCCCTGGGCGGTGGGGTGGTGGGCGACATGACCGGCTTTGCCGCCGCCTGCTACATGCGTGGCGTGCCTTTTGTGCAATTGCCCACCACGCTGCTCTCGCAGGTGGACTCGTCGGTGGGAGGAAAAACCGCCATCAACCACCCCCTGGGCAAGAACATGATCGGCGCGTTCTACCAACCACAGCGGGTCGTGTGCGACTTGGACAGCCTCAAGACCCTGCCCACCCGTGAACTCAGCGCCGGATTGGCCGAGGTCATCAAGTACGGGCCCATCGCCGACATGGTTTTTTTCGACTGGATCGAAGGCCATCTGCCGGCCCTGTTGGCGCGAGAGCCCGCTGCCTTGGCGCATGCGGTGCGCAGAAGCTGCGAAATCAAAGCCCATGTGGTGGGGCAAGACGAGCGCGAAGGGGGTTTGCGCGCGATTCTGAACTTTGGGCACACCTTCGGACACGCCATCGAAGCCGGCATGGGCTACGGCGCTTGGTTGCACGGCGAGGCGGTCGGTTGTGGCATGGTGATGGCCGCCCATTTGTCGCAACGTTTGGGTTTGGTGGACGAGGCTTTTGTTGCGCGCCTGACCCGCTTGGTGCAGGCCGCAGGGCTGCCGGTGCGTGGCCCCGCGCTTGGCGCTGACCGCTACATCGAACTCATGGGGCACGACAAAAAGGCCGAAGGCGGCGAAATCCGCTTTGTGGTCATCGATGGCCCGGGGCGTGCCAGCATGCGCCCGGCGCCCGATGCGCTGGTGCGCGAGGTGCTTGCCCGGTGCTGCGATTGAGCACGCCCCGTCATGGCCGGCCTCACCGCTGACTTGCCACCGTTGGCCGCGCCTCGAGCGGAAGACCTGGCGCCGTGGGCCTGTCACAGCGCCCACAGCCGAGGCCGGCGCCACCCCGAACCCGACGCACCCACGCGCACAGCGTTTCAGCGTGACCGCGACCGCATCGTTCATTCCACGGCCTTCCGGCGTCTGGTCTACAAGACGCAGGTGTTCCTGAACCATGAGGGAGACCTCTTCAGGACCCGGCTGACCCATTCGCTGGAGGTGGCGCAGCTTGGGCGTTCGGTCGCGCGCGCACTCAGGCTGAACGAGGATCTGGTGGAGGCCATTGCGCTGGCGCACGACCTGGGGCACACGCCGTTTGGCCACGCAGGGCAGGACGCGCTCAACACCTGCATGGCCGAACACGGTGGCTTCGAGCACAACCTGCAAAGCCTGCGTGTGGTGGACGCGCTGGAAGAGCGCTACCCGCATTACGACGGCCTCAACCTGTGTTTTGAAACCCGCGAAGGCATTCTCAAACACTGCTCGCGCGCGAATGCCGAGCTGCTCGAAGCGCGTGAACCTGGCGGGGTGGGCCGGCGTTTTCTGGACCGTACCCAGCCCAGCCTGGAGGCGCAGCTGTGCAACCTGGCCGATGAGATCGCCTACAACGCCCACGACATCGACGATGGCGTGCGTTCGGGTCTCATCACCTTGGATCAGCTGCAAGACGTGCCATTGGTGGCACGCTTCACCCGCGAGACGCTGACCGCGTTTCCCGCGCTGGGTGGGCGGCGTTTGCTGTTTGAGGCCATACGCCGCATGCTCAGCGAGCAGGTGTACGACGTGATGGCCGCCACCCAGGCGGGGCTGTCGCAGTGGCAACCCGAGAGCACCGACGCCGCGCGCCAAGCGCCCGCTTTGTTGAAGTTCTCCGACACCATGCGCGCGGAATCCACCGTGCTCAAGCGCTTTCTGTTTGCCAACCTGTACCGCCATCCCCAGGTGGTGGCCAAAACCGTGCAAGCGCAGCAGGTGGTGCACGAACTGTTTGCCTGCTACATGGATGACCCGTCACAAATGAAGGGAAGTCGGCCGCCTGAGATCTCTGTCGCTCGCGCCGTGGCCGATTACATCGCCGGCATGACCGACCGTTTTGCCGCCCGCGAGCACGAACGCCTGACGGGGCGTTGTGTCATCACATGAGCGATGAGGCATTGCGTGGGCGGCGCATGGACCCCGCGCTGCTGGTGGTGCTGGCCGGCGTGTGTGCGGCCCTGCACGTGGGCAAATTGCCCCCGGCCATCCCGGTGCTGCGCGAGGCCCTGGGCATCAGCTTGGTGGCAGCGGGGTTCCTGCTCTCGGCCGTCCAGATCGCCGGCATGACCACCGGCCTGCTCGTTGGCCGCCTGGCCGATGGCCTGGGCTTGCGCCGCAGCATGTTGTTGGGGCTGACCGTGCTGGCGTTGGCCAGTGCGGCGGGCGCGATGGCGTCGGGTGTGGCAGCTTTGCTGGTGTTGCGCGCAGTGGAAGGCCTGGGATTTCTGCTGGTGGTGCTGCCCGCGCCCAGCATGGTGCGCCGGCTGGTGGCACCCGAGCGCATGAGCCGCGTGCTGGGCTGGTGGGGCGGCTACATGCCGCTGGGCACAGCGCTGGCGTTGCTGGTCGGGCCGGTGTTCACCGAGTCGCTGGGCTGGCCCGCGTGGTGGGCCTTGCTGGGCCTGCTGTCGGCCGCCATGGCGCTGTGGCTGTGGCGGGTGGTGCCGCCTGACTCGGCGCCGATGGCTGAAGGCCGTGCGGCGGAGCAGAGCGGGCGGGCCTGGCTGCACCCCATGCAGCTCACCCTGAGAGCGCCCGGGCCGTGGCTGGTGGCCCTGTGTTTTGGGTTGTACGCGGCGCAGTGGCTGTCGGTGGTGGGATTTTTGCCTTCCATTTACCGCGAAGCCGCCGTGCCGGGCGCCTGGGTGGGCCTGCTGACCGCTGGTGTGGCCGCCATCAACATCGTGGGCAACGTGGCAGCCGGGCGGCTGTTGCACCAGGGGTGGGCGCCGGCCCACCTGCTGTGGCTGGGCTGTGCCAGCATGGCCGTGGGGGCGGCCATGGCGTTTGCCGCCAGCGTGCACGGTGCAGGTCTGCCCCCGCTGGGGCGATATGGGGGCGTGCTGCTGTTCTCGTGTGGGGGCGGGCTGATTCCGGGCACGCTGTTTTCGCTGGCGGTGCGCGTGGCGCCCAACGACCACACCGTGGCCACCACCGTGGGCTGGATGCAGCAGTGGTCAGCGTTGGGGCAGTTTGCCGGGCCACCCGTGGTGGCCTGGGTGGCCGTGCGCGCTGGCAGTTGGCGCTGGACCTGGCTGGTCACCGTGGCTTGCGCGGCCGGGTGTGCGTTGTTGGCGCTGCGGCTGCACCGCCATGTGCGTCCGCGCGCAGCGGCCTGACGCGCCATGGCACGCCTGCCCCGCCTGTCCATCGCCGGTTGCCCGCACCACGTGCTGCAGCGGGGCAACAACCGGCAGCCCGTTTTCATGGACGACGTCGACCGCGTGCGCTACCTCGCGCTGCTCGGCGAAGCGGCCAGCCGCTTCAGGGTGGCGGTGCATGCCTATGTGCTGCTCGACAACCATGTGCACCTGCTGCTGACCCCGGCGGACGGTGCCGGATTGGCCCAGACCATGCAGGCCCTGGGCCGGACCTATGTGCGTTATTTCAACGACCGCCACACGCGCAGCGGCACCTTGTGGGAGGGGCGCTACCGCTCTGCGCCCCTGGAGGGCCGCGCCTACCTGCTGCCCTGCCTGGTGTGGCTGGACACCCACCCGGCCCGCGCCGGCCTGGCCAGTGATCCCGCAGACCACGTCTGGAGCAGCCATGGACACTACGTGGGCCAACGGGTGGACCGTCTGATCACACCACCTGAGGCCTACTGGGCCTTGGGCAACACCCCTTTTGCCCGAGAGGCCGCGTACGCCGAAATGGTGCGCGCTGGGTTGGATGCGCCATTGGCGCGCGCGCTGGCCCGTTTTGCGCAAGGTGGGTGGCCTTTGGGTGGTGCGGCTTTCTCCGCCGACATTGAAAAAAATGGCGGGCGACGGGTGGTGCAGCGGCGGCCAGGGCGCCCCAAAAAATCCGCAGACCCCAGTGGCTGATCTGTAAGTGATTGATTTTTGGGGTTGTTTGGCCTGATTTAATCTGTCCCCAAATATTTCAATTTCATATTTTTTGTTCAATAAAATATGTTCTGACCCCAATTAAAGTGCTTGGCATCGTTGTTGCAGTGCACTATGCTTCACATCCCGCGAAATTCACAGGAGTGCGCCATGACCACGGCTGCCGAGATCACCCATCTGCAAGAACACGGCCTCTATTCCGGTGCCAACGAACACGATGCCTGCGGCGTCGGCTTCGTGGCCCACATCAAGGGCGCCAAGAGCCACGAGATCGTGAGCCAGGCCCTCAAGATCCTGGAAAACCTGGACCACCGGGGTGCCGTTGGCGCAGACGCGCTGATGGGTGACGGTGCCGGCATCCTGATCCAGCTGCCCGACGCGCTGTACCGCGAGGAAATGGCCAAGCAAGGCGTGACGCTGCCGCCGGTGGGCGAGTACGGTGTGGGCATGATTTTTCTGCCCAAGGAGCACGCTTCGCGCCTGGCCTGCGTGCAGGAGATGGAACGCGCGATCAAGGCCGAGGGCCAGGTGCTGCTGGGCTGGCGCGAGGTGCCGGTGAACCGCGACATGCCCATGTCGCCCACCGTGCGCGAAAAAGAACCCATCATGTGCCAGGTCTTCATCGGCCGTGGCAACGATGTGATCGTGCAGGACGCGCTGGAGCGCAAGCTGTACGTGATCCGCAAGACCGCCAGCGCCCACATCCAGGCACTCAAGCTCACGCACAGCAAAGAGTATTACGTGCCCAGCATGAGCAGCCGCACCGTGGTCTACAAGGGCCTGCTGCTGGCCAACCAGGTGGGCGAATACTTCCTCGACCTGCAGGACCCGCGTTGCGTCTCGGCCCTGGGCCTGGTGCACCAGCGTTTCTCCACCAACACCTTCCCCGAGTGGCCGCTGGCCCACCCCTACCGCTACGTGGCGCACAACGGTGAGATCAACACCGTCAAGGGCAACTACAACTGGATGCGCGCCCGCGAAGGCGTGATGTCCTCGCCGGTGCTGGGCAACGACCTGCAGAAGCTCTACCCGATCAGCTTCGCCGGCCAGTCCGACACCGCCACCTTCGACAACTGCCTCGAACTGCTGACGATGGCGGGCTACCCCATCAGCCAGGCGGTGATGATGATGATTCCCGAGCCCTGGGAGCAGCACACCACCATGGACGAACGCCGCAAGGCCTTCTACGAATACCACGCCGCCATGCTGGAGCCCTGGGACGGCCCGGCCTCCATCGTGTTCACCGACGGCCGCCAGATCGGCGCCACGCTGGACCGCAACGGCCTGCGCCCCTCGCGTTACTGCATCACCGACGACGACTTCGTCGTCATGGGCTCGGAGTCGGGCGTGTTGCCCATCCCCGAGAACAAGATCGTCAGCAAGTGGCGCCTTCAGCCCGGCAAGATGTTCCTGATCGATCTGGAGCAGGGCCGCATGATCAACGACGAGGAGCTGAAAGCCAACCTCGCCAACAGCAAGCCCTACAAGCAGTGGATCGAGAACCTGCGCATCCGTCTCGACGATGTCGAGCAGCCGGTGGCGGGCGAGGCCGACAGCACCGGCAAGGTGAGCATGGACGAGTCCTCGGTGGCGAGCATCGAGCCCGTCTCCAGCAACCTGTTGGACCGCCAGCAGGCCTTTGGCTACACCCAGGAAGACATCAAGTTCCTGCTCGCGCCCATGGCGCTGGCCGGCGAAGAGGCCATTGGCTCCATGGGCAACGACAGCCCGCTGGCCGTGCTTTCGGGCAAGAACAAGGTGCTCTACACCTACTTCAAGCAGCTGTTCGCCCAGGTGACGAACCCGCCGATCGACCCGATCCGCGAAGCCATCGTGATGTCGCTGGTGTCCTTCATCGGCCCCAAGCCCAACCTGCTGGACATCAACCAGGTCAACCCGCCGCTGCGTCTGGAGGTGAGCCAGCCGGTGCTGGACTTCAACGACATGGCCAAGCTGCGCGCCATCGAGCAGACCACCCAGGGCAAGTTCCGCAGCCACACGCTGGACATCACCTACCCGCTGGCCTGGGGCCACGAAGGCGTGGAAGCCAAGCTGGCCTCGCTGTGCGCCGAAGCGGTGGACGCCATCAAGAGCGGCAGCAACATCCTGATCATCAGCGACCGCGCCGTGCGTGCCGAGCAGGTGGCCATCCCCGCACTGCTGGCGCTGTCGGCCATCCACCAGCACCTGGTGCGTGAGGGCCTGCGCACCACCGCCGGCCTGGTGGTGGAGACCGGTTCGGCCCGCGAGGTGCATCACTTTGCGGTGCTGGCCGGCTACGGCGCCGAAGCCGTGCACCCCTACCTGGCCATGGAAACGCTGGCTGCGCTGCACAAGGACCTGGGGGCCGACCTGTCGGCCGAAAAGGCCATCTACAACTACGTCAAGGCCATCGGCAAAGGCCTGTCCAAGATCATGTCCAAGATGGGCGTGAGCACCTACATGAGCTACTGCGGCGCGCAGTTGTTCGAGTGCATCGGCCTCAACAGCCAAGTGATCGACAAGTACTTCAGTGGCACCGCCAGCCGCGTCGAAGGCATCGGCGTTTTCGAAATCGCCGAAGAGGCCATCCGCACACACAAGGCCGCTTTTGGTGATGACCCGGTGCTGGCCAACATGTTGGACGCGGGCGGCGAATACGCCTGGCGTGCCCGTGGCGAAGAACACATGTGGACGCCCGACGCCATCGCCAAGCTGCAGCACAGCACCCGCGCCAACAACTGGAACACCTACAAGGAATACGCCCAGATCATCAACGACCAGACCCGCCGCCATCTGACGTTGCGTGGTCTGTTCGAGTTCAAGTTCGACCCCTCCAAGGCCATCTCCATCGACGAGGTGGAACCGGCCAAAGAGATCGTCAAGCGTTTTGCCACTGGCGCCATGTCGCTGGGTTCCATCTCCACCGAGGCGCACGCCACGCTGGCCGTGGCCATGAACCGCATCGGCGGCAAGAGCAACACCGGTGAAGGTGGCGAAGACCCGGCGCGTTACCGCAACGAGCTCAAGGGCATCCCCATCAAGAAGGGCGAGAGCCTGAAATCCGTCATCGGTGCCGACAAGGTCGAAGTCGATGTGGAACTGCAGGACGGCGACAGCCTGCGCTCCAAGATCAAGCAGGTGGCTTCGGGCCGTTTCGGCGTCACGGCCGAGTACCTGGCCAGCGCGGACCAGATCCAAATCAAGATGGCCCAGGGCGCCAAGCCGGGCGAGGGCGGTCAGCTGCCGGGCGGCAAGGTGTCCGAGTACATCGGCTTCCTGCGTTACTCGGTGCCGGGCGTGGGCCTCATCAGCCCGCCGCCGCACCACGACATCTATTCGATCGAGGACCTGGCGCAGCTGATCCACGACCTGAAGAACGTCAACCCGCGTGCCGACATCAGCGTCAAGCTGGTGTCTGAAGTGGGCGTGGGCACCATCGCGGCCGGCGTGGCCAAGGCCAAGGCCGACCACGTGGTGATTGCCGGTCACGACGGTGGCACCGGGGCCTCGCCCTGGTCGTCCATCAAACACGCCGGTTCGCCCTGGGAAATTGGCCTGGCCGAAACCCAGCAGACCCTGGTGCTCAACCGCCTGCGTGGCCGCATCCGTGTGCAGGCCGACGGCCAGATGAAGACCGGTCGCGACGTGGTGATCGGCGCGCTGCTGGGTGCCGACGAGTTCGGCTTCGCCACCGCACCGCTGGTGGTCGAGGGCTGCATCATGATGCGCAAGTGCCACCTCAACACCTGCCCGGTGGGCGTGGCCACACAAGACCCGGTGCTGCGTGCCAAGTTCTCGGGCAAGCCCGAGCACGTGGTGAACTACTTCTTCTTCATCGCTGAAGAAGTGCGCCAGATCATGGCCCAGCTGGGTGTGCGCAAGTTCGACGACCTGGTCGGCCGTGCCGAATTCTTGGACACCCGCAAGGGCATTGCCCACTGGAAGGCGCGTGGCCTGGACTTCTCGCGCCTGTTCGCGCAACCCCAGGTGCCGGTCGACGTGCCGCGCCTGCACGTGGCCACACAAGACCACTGCCTGGACAAGGCACTGGACGTCAAGCTGATCGAGAAGTCCCGCGCCGCCATCGACAAGGGCGACAAGGTGCAGTTCATCGAGGTGGCGCGCAACGTCAACCGCACCGTGGGCGCCATGCTCTCGGGTGAACTGACCCGCGTGCGCCCCGAGGGTCTGCCCGACGACACCCTGCGCATCCAGCTCGAAGGCACGGGCGGTCAGTCGTTCGGCGCTTTCCTGGCCAAGGGGATAACCATGTACCTCATCGGTGACGCCAACGACTACACCGGCAAGGGCTTGTCGGGTGGCCGCGTGGTGGTGCGTCCGAGCATCGACTTCCGTGGTGACGCCGCCAAGAACATCATCGTGGGCAACACCGTGATGTACGGTGCCACCGCCGGTGAGGCCTTCTTTGCCGGCGTCGGCGGCGAACGCTTTGCGGTGCGTCTGTCGGGCGCCACCGCGGTGGTGGAAGGCACGGGCGACCACGGTTGTGAGTACATGACCGGCGGCACCGTGGTGGTGCTGGGCCAGACGGGCCGCAACTTCGCGGCCGGCATGAGCGGTGGCATCGCCTACGTGTACGACGAAGACGGCCAGTTTGCCAAGCGCTGCAACACCGCCATGGTGAGCCTGGAGAAGGTACTGCCCGCGGCCGAGCAGGAGGCCAGCGTGCCCAAGACCATCTGGCACAAGGGCGAAAGCGACGAGGCGCAGCTGAAGAAGCTGCTGGCCGACCACAACCGCTGGACCGGCAGCAAGCGCGCCCGCGACCTGCTGGACAACTGGGAGACCGCCCGCGCCAAATTCGTGAAGGTCTTCCCCAACGAGTACAAGCGCGCCCTGGGCGAGATCAACGCCAAGGTGGAAGCCGTCGCCGCCGCCACGAAAGCCGCCGGCAAGAAGGCCGCCGTGGCCGCCAAGTAAGCACAGCACGAGGAAGCACACATCATGGGAAAAGTCACCGGCTTCATGGAGTTTGAGCGCATCGAGGAGGGCTACAAGCCTGTGCCCGAGCGCCTCAAGCACTACAAGGAATTCGTGATCGGCCTCGACGACCGCCAGGCCAAGGTGCAGGGCGCGCGCTGCATGGACTGCGGCACGCCCTTCTGCAACAGCGGCTGCCCGGTCAACAACATCATTCCGGACTTCAACGACCTGGTTTACCGGGGCGACTGGAAGGATGCGATCACGGTGCTGCACAGCACCAACAACTTCCCCGAGTTCACCGGCCGCATCTGCCCCGCGCCCTGCGAGGCCGCCTGCACCATCAACGTGAACGGCGACGCGGTGGGCATCAAGTCCATCGAACACGCCATCATCGACAAGGCCTGGGCCGAGGGCTGGGTGGCGCCGCAGCCGGCCAAGATCAAGACCGGTAAAAAAGTGGCCGTCGTGGGCTCTGGCCCCGCTGGCCTGGCCGCCGCGCAGCAACTGGCGCGCGTGGGCCACGACGTGACCGTGTTCGAGAAAAACAGCCGCATCGGTGGCTTGCTGCGTTACGGCATCCCCGACTTCAAGATGGAGAAGTCGCACATCGACCGCCGCGTGGCACAGATGGAAGCCGAGGGTGTGGTGTTCAAGACCAGCACGCTGATCGGCACCATGCCTGAGGGCAGCAAAGTCACCAACGACGCCAAGACCGTCATCAGCGCCGACGAGCTGAAGGCCCAGTTCGACGCCGTGCTGCTGACCGGTGGTTCCGAGCAGAGCCGCGACCTGCCCGTGCCCGGCCGCGACCTGGACGGCATCCACTTCGCCATGGAGTTCCTGCCACAGCAGAACAAGGTCAACGCGGGCGACAAGCTCAAAGGCCAGATCATGGCCACGGGCAAACACGTCATCGTGATCGGCGGCGGCGACACCGGCTCCGACTGCGTGGGCACCAGCAACCGCCACGGCGCCGCCAGCGTGACCCAGTTTGAAGTCATGCCCCAGCCGCCGGAAGAAGAAAACAAGCCCCTGGTGTGGCCTTACTGGCCGCTCAAACTGCGCACCAGCTCCAGCCACGAAGAGGGCTGCATGCGCGAATTTGCCATTTCCACCAAGGCCTTCACCGGCAAGGGCGGCAAGGTCACCGGCCTGACCACCGTGCAGGTCGAGTTCAAGGACGGCAAACTGGTTGAAGTGGCCGGCACCGAAAAGGACTACAAGGCGGACCTGGTGCTGCTGGCCATGGGCTTCGTGAACCCGGTGGCCACCGTGCTGGAGGCCTTTGGCGTCGAGAAGGACGGCCGTGGCAACGCCAAGGCCCACACCGAGTTCGACAACGGCTACGCCACCAACGTGCCCAAGGTGTTCGCTGCTGGCGACATGCGCCGTGGTCAGTCGCTGGTGGTCTGGGCGATCCGCGAAGGCCGCCAGGCCGCACGCTCGGTGGACGAGTTCCTCATGGGTTACAGCGATTTGCCACGTTGACAAAGCCTTAACCTGTGCTGCCGATGGGTCTGGGGTAAACCCTTTATCATTGACAGCACCTGAATCCGCTTGGAACGCGCCGACCGCAGGGTCGGCGTTTTCATTTCAACCCTCCCACATGGCCGACGACAACCTGGTCGAATTCCGAGACGTCACCTTCGCCTACCCGGCTGCCCGGGGCGAGCGCGTCATCCTCGACCGGGTCAGCTTGCAGGTGCCCCGTGGCAAAGTGACGGCGCTGATGGGCGCCTCGGGTGGTGGCAAGACCACCGTGCTGCGCCTGATCGGTGGCCAGCAAAAAGCCAACCAGGGCCAGGTGGTGGTGCACGGCGACGACGTGGCCCAACTCGACCGTGCCGGCCTCCACGCCTTGCGCCGCCGCATGGGCATGCTGTTTCAGTTTGGTGCCCTGTTCACCGACTTGAGCGTGTTCGAGAACGTGGCTTTCCCTTTGCGCGAACACACCCGCTTGCCCGAGGACATGCTGCGCGACATCGTGCTCATGAAGCTCAATGCGGTGGGGCTGCGCGGCGCGCGCGACCTCATGCCCAGCGAAATTTCCGGCGGCATGGCGCGGCGCGTGGCGCTGGCGCGCGCCATCGCGCTGGACCCCGAACTCATCATGTACGACGAGCCCTTTGCCGGGTTGGACCCGATTTCGCTCGGCACGGCGGCGCAGCTGATCCGGCGCCTGAACGACGCGCTTGGCATCACCAGCATCATCGTCTCGCATGATCTGGACGAAACCTTCGCCATCGCCGACCAAGTGATCGTGCTGGCCAACGGCCGCGTGGCCGCGCAGGGCACGCCCGACGAGGTGCGCCATTCCACCGATCCGCTGGTGCACCAGTTTGTGCACGCCGAAAGCGAGGGGCCCGTGCATTTCCACTACCCCGGCCCCACCGTGGTGGACGACTTTGGCACCCAGACAGGAGGCCGCTCATGACGGCGCTGCTGGCCGATCTGGGCCGCGCGGTGCGGCTGGGGCTGGGGGCCGTTGGCCTGGCGGCGCGCCTGTTTTTGCGCTTGGTGCAGCTGCTGCCGGGCACGCTGGCGAGGTTTGGGCTGGTGCGCGACCAGATCCACTTCCTTGGCAACTACTCGCTGGCCATCATCGCCGTCTCGGGCCTGTTTGTGGGTTTTGTGCTGGCCTTGCAGGGCTACTACATCCTGCAACGCTACGGCTCGTCCGAGGCGCTGGGCATGATGGTGGCGCTTTCCTTGTTGCGCGAACTGGGGCCGGTCGTCACCGCGCTGCTGTTTGCCGGGCGTGCAGGCACCGCGCTGACCGCCGAAATTGGCTTGATGAAGGCGGGCGAGCAACTCAGCGCCATGGAGATGATGGCCGTGGACCCCATCCGCCGTGTGCTGGCGCCGCGTTTTTGGGCGGGTGTGTTCACCATGCCGCTGCTGGCGGCGGTGTTCAGTGCCGTGGGCATTGTCGGCGGCTGGCTGGTGGGGGTGGTGATGATTGGCGTCGATGCGGGCTCCTTCTGGAGCCAGATGCAGGGTGGCGTCGAATGGTGGAACGACCTCGGCAACGGTGTGCTCAAAAGCCTGGTGTTTGGCATCACCGTCACCTTCGTGGCACTCTACCAAGGCTACATGGCCCAGCCCACGCCCGAGGGCGTCTCGCGCGCCACCACCCGCACCGTGGTCGTGGCCTCGTTGTGGGTGCTGGGCCTCGATTTCGGCCTCACGGCCATGATGTTCACCGTTTGAGCATCCGGAGAAACACATGCAACAAAACAAGAACGATGTCTGGGTAGGTCTGTTTGTGGTGATTGGCATCGCAGCGCTGCTGTTCCTGGCGCTCAAGGCCGCCAACCTGCTGCAGATCAACTTCGACCCCACCTACCAGGTGACAGCCCGTTTCGACAACATCGGCGGCCTCAAGCCGCGCTCGGCCGTTCGCAGTGCGGGCGTGGTGGTGGGGCGTGTCGAGTCCATCCGCTTTGACGACCAGAGCTTCCAGGCCAACGTGGTGCTCAAGATGGACGCGCGCTATGGGTTTCCCAAGGACAGCTCTTTGAAGATCCTTACCAGTGGCCTGTTGGGTGAGCAGTACATCGGCGTCGAAGCCGGCGGCGAAACGGCCAACTGGACACAAGGCGCGGTCATCACCCAAACCCAGTCGGCGGTGGTGCTGGAAAACCTGATCAGCCAGTTCCTGTTCAGCAAGGCGGCTGAGGGCAGCGAGACAAAAGAGTGAGTGAGGTTCACATGAAACCGTGGCTTGTCGGTGGTTCGGTCCTGCGGCGCGCGTTCAGCGCTTGGTTGTTGGTGGGCGTTGTTGCGCTGGGGGGGTGTGCCACCGGCCCTCACGCCAACCCCAAAGACCCGATCGAGCCCTTCAACCGGGGTGTGCAGCGCTTCAACGACGGGGTGGACGAGGCTTTCCTGAAGCCCGTGGCCACGGTCTACCGCGATGTCACGCCCGACCTGGTGCGCACTGGCGTCAACAATTTTTTCTCCAACCTGCGCGATCTGTGGTCGTCTGTGAACGCGGCGCTGCAGCTGCGTCCGCGCGAGGCGACCGAGAATTTCCTGCGTTTCAGCGTCAACACCTTCTGGGGCATCGGGGGTTTGCTCGACATCGCTTCTGAAATGCAGATCGAACGCACCACGCTGGACTTTGGCCAGACCCTGGGCCGCTGGGGTGTGCCGCCGGGGCCGTATCTGGTGTTGCCTTTGATGGGGCCTTCCACCGTGCGCGATGCCTTGGGCATGGGTGTGGAGTCATCGGGTGACCTTCTCACGGGCATGAACCACATTCCCACGCGCAATTCGCTCTACGCGTTGCGGATTGTGGAGGCGCGCGCCAACCTGCTGCGTGCCGGTACGCTGCTTGATCAGGCCGCGCTGGACAAATACAGCTTCACCCGTGATGCCTACCTGCAACGACGGGAAAGCCAGATCCGAGCCTTGACGGGCAAAGACGACGAAGACGACGAGGAATGACCCGGGGAACCCTGGCCGAACGCCGGGGTCTGACCGAGGCTTGAAACAAGTGGGCGGTGTGCCCTGAAAGGTTTGCCATGCAAAGACGTGTATTCACCCGAATGGTGTCGGCCGTGTTCGGTGCCGCTGCGTTGGGGGTGGCACATGCCGCCGACGAGGCGCCGGACGCCATGGTCAAGCGCATCTCTTCCGAGGTGCTGGATGCGGTCAAGGCCGATGCGGCAATTCAGGCCGGCGACGTGGGCCGCATCACCGCGCTGGTGGACAGCAAGATCATGCCCAACGTCAACTTCGGTCGGATGACGGCATCGGCCGTGGGGCGCTTTTGGCGCCAGGCCACGCCCGAGCAGCAAAAGCGCCTGCAGGACGAGTTCAAGACCCTGCTGGTGCGGACCTACTCGGGTGCTCTGGGTGAGGTCAAGGACCACACGTTGAGCTTCAAGCCCTTGCGTGCCAAACCCGAAGACACCGAGGTGGTGGTGCGCTCCGAGGTGCGAGGGCGCGGCGAGCCCATACAGCTCGACTACCGCCTGGAGAAAACCGCAGCTGGCTGGAAGATTTACGACCTCAACGTGCTGGGTGTGTGGCTGGTGGAAACCTACCGCAGCCAGTTCGCGCAGGAAATCAACACCAAGGGCCTGGATGGCTTGATCGCCTCGCTGGCCCAGCGCAACAAGGCCAACGGCAAAAGCTGAACCCGGCATGAGCGAATTGCAACTGCCCGAACGCCTGACCCACCTGGAGGCATCTGCCTGCCTGACGGAACTGGTCGCGCGGTTGCCGGCGGGCGGGCCGGTGTGTGTGGATGCCGCTGCGCTGCGGGATTTCGACTCCGCCGCGCTGGCCACGCTGTTGGCCTTGCGTCGGCGTTTGTTGCAGCAGGGCCGCGCGCTGTCCTTGTCTCAGGTGCCGCCTCGTCTGGCCGAGCTGGTGGCCCTCTACGGCGTGGGCGAACTGCTGCCGGCGTAAAATCGCCGGTCCATGCCCGCTGTCTCCTTCCAGAACGTTTCCAAGAACTACGCCACGCCGCGTGGCGAACTGCAAGCCCTCAAGGGCGTGAGTTTCGACATCCGGGCGGGCGAGTTTTTTGGCCTGCTCGGTCCCAATGGGGCCGGTAAAACCACCCTCATCAGCATCTTGGCGGGCTTGTCGCGCGCCAGCGGCGGCCATGTGCGTGTGCACGGGCACGACGTGGTGAGCGACTTTGCCGCCGCCCGGCGCCAGCTTGGCGTGGTGCCTCAAGAGCTGGTGTTCGACCCCTTTTTCAACGTCCGCGAAACGTTGCGCATCCAGTCCGGCTATTTCGGCATCAAAGGCAACGACGCCTGGATCGACGAACTGCTTGAAGGCCTGGGTCTGGCGGACAAGGCCGGTGCCAACATGCGCCAGCTGTCGGGCGGCATGAAGCGGCGTGTGCTGGTGGCCCAGGCCCTGGTCCACAAGCCGCCGGTCATCGTGCTGGACGAACCCACGGCGGGGGTGGACGTGGAACTGCGCCAGACGCTGTGGCAGTTTGTGTCCCAACTCAACAAGACCCAAGGCAGCACGGTGTTGCTGACCACACACTACCTGGAAGAGGCCGAGGCCTTGTGTGGCCGCATTGCCATGCTCAAGCGCGGCGAGGTGGTGGCGCTCGAAAAAACCTCCGACCTGCTCAGCCGGGCCTCGTCCAACGTGTTGCGCTTCAAAACCGACCACAGCCTGCCGGCCGATCTGGCCGCTGTGGCGCGTGTCACCGGTCGGGTGGTGCAGCTGCCGGCCCACAACGCGGCCGAGGTGGAACGCATTCTGGCCCGCGTGCGCGAGGCCGGCGTGGCGGTGGACGACATCGAGATCCGCAAGGCCGATCTGGAAGACGTGTTCCTCGACGTGATGTCGGGGGCATCGGCCACCACCGCGCCCATGGCCCCCATGCCGCCTACTGAAGAGGTGCAGGCATGACGGGTTGGCAGACACTTTTCTACAAAGAGATCCTGCGCTTCTGGAAGGTCGCTTTCCAGACCGTGGTGGCGCCCGTGGTCACCGCGCTGCTCTACATGCTGATCTTCGGCCACGTGCTCGAAGGCCGCGTCACCGTCTACGGCACCGTCAGCTACACCGCCTTCCTGGTGCCTGGGTTGGTGATGATGAGCGTGTTGCAAAACGCTTTTGCGAACAGCTCGTCCAGCCTCATCCAGAGCAAGATGATGGGCAACTTGGTGTTCCTGATGCTCACGCCGCTGTCGCACCGCGCCTGGTTTGTGGCCTATGTGGGTTCGTCGGTGGTGCGTGGGCTGGTGGTGGGGGCGGGCGTGTTGCTGGTCACCGCCTGGTTTGGGCGCCCCACCTGGGTGGCGCCGCTGTGGATTGTGGTGTTTGCATTGCTCGGCGCGGGTTTGTTGGGCGTTTTGGGCCTGATCGCCGGTTTGTGGGCCGAGAAGTTCGACCAGATGGCGGTGTTCCAGAACTTCCTCATCATGCCCCTGACGTTTTTGTCGGGCGTGTTCTATTCCATCCATTCGCTGCCCGAGTTCTGGCAGCGCGTGAGCCACCTCAACCCGTTTTTCTACATGATCGACGGCTTCCGCTACGGCTTCTTTGGTGTCAGCGACGCCTCGCCCTGGCTGAGCCTGTCCATCGTGGCCACCGCCTTTGCCGTGGTCAGCGCCATCGCGCTGCACCTGCTGCGCACGGGTTACAAAATCAGACACTGAGTTTTCAGGGATTTATGACCGCCGAAGAATTGCAAGCCATCATCAGCGCCGGGCTGCGCTGTGAGCACATCGAAGTCACCGGCGACGGCCGCCACTGGTCGGCCGTGATCGTCTCACCCGAGTTCGATGGCAAACGCGCCATCCAGCGCCACCAGCGCGTCTACGCCACGCTGGGCAGCCGCATGCACACCGACGAGGTGCACGCCTTGTCCATGAAAACCCACACGCCGGCCGAATGGGCGCAGGCGGGGAAGGCCTGAGCATGGACCAACTGCGTATTCGTGGCGGCCACCGCCTGCACGGCGACCTCATGGTGTCGGGCGCCAAAAATGCGGCCTTGCCCGAGCTGTGTGCCGCCTTGCTCACGGCAGACGCCGTGACGCTGCACAACGTGCCGGCACTGCAGGACGTGAGCACCATGCTCAAGCTGATCCGCAACATGGGTGTGACCGCCGAACGCGATCCGGCCGACAGCGACAAGGTCGTGCTCCACGCGGGCGGGCTCGACAAACCCGAGGCGCCCTACGAGCTGGTCAAGACCATGCGCGCCTCCATCCTGGCGCTGGGCCCGCTGCTGGCTCGGTTTGGCCATGCGCGCGTGTCCTTGCCTGGGGGCTGTGCCATTGGCTCGCGCCCGGTCGACCAGCACATCAAGGGCCTGCAGGCCATGGGGGCGGTCATCGTGGTCGAACACGGCTACATCGAGGCCTCGTTGCCCACCGGTCGTACCCGCTTGCAGGGCGCGCGCATCAGCACCGACATGGTGACCGTGACGGGCACCGAAAACCTCATGATGGCCGCCTGCCTGGCCGAAGGCGAGACGGTGCTGGAAAACGCGGCGCAAGAGCCCGAGGTGGTGGACCTGGCCGAGATGCTCATCAAGATGGGCGCGCACATCGAAGGCCACGGCACCCATCACATCCGCATCCAGGGCGTGGAACGGTTGCACGGCTGCGAACACCACGTGGTGGCCGACCGCATCGAGGCCGGCACGTTTTTGTGCGCGGTGGCTGCGGCTGGTGGCGACGTGGTGCTCAAGGCTGCGCGCGCCGACCACATGGATGCGGTGATCGACAAACTGCGGGACGCCGGTGTCACGGTCGAATGTGTGGACGGTGGCGTGCGCGTGGCTTCCCCTGGCGCGGGTGCGCTCAAGGCTCAAACCTTCCGCACGACCGAATACCCGGGCTTCCCCACCGACATGCAGGCGCAGTTCATGGCCTTCAACGTGGTGGCGCAGGGCGCCAGCAAGGTCACCGAGACCATTTTCGAAAACCGCTACATGCACGTGCAGGAGCTGCAACGGCTGGGCGCTGACATCCAGGTGGAGGGCAAGGTGGCGCTGATCAATGGCGTGCCGCGCCTGTCGGGCGCCACCGTGATGGCCACCGACCTGCGCGCTTCCGCCAGCCTGGTGATTGCCGGTCTGGTGGCCGATGGGGAAACCACGGTGGACCGCATTTACCACCTGGACCGCGGTTACGACCGCATGGAAAACAAGCTGCGCGCGCTGGGCGCGGACATCGAACGCGTCAAGCCATGAAACCTGATCTGGTCACCCTCGCGCTGTCCAAGGGCCGCATTTTTGAAGAGACGCTGCCCCTGCTCAAGGCCGCCGGCATCGAGGTGCTGGAAGACCCGGAGAAATCGCGCAAGCTCATCCTGCCCACCAACCGCGCCGACGTGCAGGTGGTGCTGGTGCGCGCGTCCGACGTGCCCACCTACGTGCAGTACGGCGGGGCCGACCTGGGCGTGTGTGGCAAGGACACGCTGATCGAGCACCAGGCGGAGTGGGGCGGGGCGGGTGGTGGCCTGTACCAGCCGCTGGACCTGAACATCGCCAAGTGCCGCATGAGCGTGGCCGTGCGCGCCGATTTCGACTACGCCTCCGCCGTGCGCCAGGGCTCACGCCTGACCGTGGCCACCAAGTACACGGCCATCGCCCGCGAGTTTTTCTCCGCCAAGGGCGTGCACGTGGACCTGATCAAGCTCTACGGCAGCATGGAGCTGGCGCCGCTGACCGGCCTGGCCGACGCCATCGTGGACCTGGTGTCCACCGGCAACACCCTCAAGGCCAACCACCTGGTCGAGGTCGAGCGCATCATGGACATCAGCTCGCGCCTGGTGGTCAACCAGGCCGCGCTCAAGCTCAAGCGCGCCACCATCAAACCCATCATCGAAGCCTTTGCCACAGCGGCCCAGCCCGCCTGAAAGCCTCCTGCCATGTCCGCCCAGCCCGTTCGCCTGTCCACCGCCCAACCCGACTTCGAGGCCCGCTTCAAGGCCTTGCAGCATTGGTCGGCCGACACCGATGCGGGCATCGAGCAGCGGGTGGCCGACATCCTGGCCGACGTGAAACAACGCGGTGACGCCGCCGTGCTGGACTACACCGCACGTTTCGACGGGCTGCAGGCCACGTCGGTGGCGCAGTTGGAACTGTCGCAGGCCGACTTCAAGGCCGCCTTCGATGGCCTGCCCGCGGACCAGCGTGAAGCCTTGCAATCGGCCGCCCAGCGCGTGCGCAGCTACCACGAGGCGCAAAAGAAGGCCAGCGGTGAAAGCTGGCAGTACCGCGATGCCGACGGCACCTTGCTGGGCCAGAAGGTCACACCACTGGACCGCGTGGGCATCTATGTGCCTGGCGGCAAGGCGGCCTACCCGTCCAGCTTGATCATGAACGCCGTGCCGGCCCACGTGGCGGGTGTGGGCGAAATCATCATGGTGGTGCCCACGCCTGTGCGCGGCAGTGTGGCCACCGGCGGCAGCGGCGGCGCGACCGCCACCCGTGGCGAACGCAACGAGCTGGTGCTGGCGGCGGCCTATGTGGCCGGTGTCACCCGTGCCTTCACCATCGGCGGCGCCCAAGCCGTGGCCGCGCTGGCCTACGGCACACAAACCGTGCCCGCCGTGGACAAGATCACCGGCCCGGGCAACGCCTACGTGGCCAGCGCCAAGCGCCGCGTGTTCGGCACCGTGGGCATCGACATGATCGCCGGCCCCAGCGAAATCCTCGTGTTGGCCGATGGCAGCACGCCCCCCGACTGGGTGGCCATGGACCTGTTCAGCCAGGCCGAACACGACGAGTTGGCGCAAAGCATCCTGCTGTGTCCCGATGCCGCCTACCTGGACGCGGTGCAACGCGAGATCACCCGCCTGTTGCCTACCATGCCACGTGCGGCCATCATCGAAAAAAGCCTCAACGACCGGGGCGCGCTGATCCTGACGCGCAGCATGGAAGAGGCTTGCGACATCAGCAACCGCATCGCACCCGAGCACCTGGAGGTGAGCAGCCGCGATCCGCACCGCTGGGAGCCGCTGCTCAAACACGCGGGTGCCATCTTCCTGGGCGCCTTCACCAGCGAAAGCCTGGGCGACTACTGCGCCGGCCCCAACCACGTGTTGCCCACCAGCGGCACGGCGCGTTTCAGCTCGCCTCTGGGGGTGTACGACTTCCAGAAGCGCAGCAGCCTGATCGAGGTGAGTGAAGCCGGTGCCCAGGTGCTGGGCCGCACCGCCAGTGTGCTGGCGCATGGTGAGGGCCTGACCGCCCACGCCCGTGCCGCCGAACTCAGGCTGAAGTGACATGGGCATGCGTGGGCTGGTCTTGCTCGGCGCTATGTGCGTGGCCACCCAAGCCAGTGCCATGAGCATCCGCGAGCTGCGCGCCATCGAGCAACTGCAGTCGAATGGCGACATCCATGCGCAGTACTACCTGATTGGCGTCATGGAAGGCGCCTTGGAGGCCAACGCGATGGCACAGCGCCAGGGTCGCAAGCCCTTGTTCTGCCTGCAGGGGCGGCGCTTGACACCACAATCTGCCGTGTCGCTGTACCGCGCCGAATTGCAGCGCAACGAAGGCGTCTACGAAGCCGACATGCTGGTGGAGTTGGTGATGACCAACGCCCTGGCCAGCAGCTACCGTTGCGCCGATTGAGAACGAGATATGACCCAGACCTTGCCCCCCGCGCTGGCCCAGCGCATCCGCACCGACATCCAGTCCATGGCCGCCTACGCGGTGCAGGACGCCACCGGCCTGCTCAAGCTCGACGCGATGGAGAATCCCCATCGCCTGTCACCCGCGTTGCAGGCCGAGTTGGGCGCACGCCTGGGCGCCGTGGCCATCAACCGCTACCCTGGCGCACGGGTAGACGACCTGAAAGCGGCCCTGGCCCTGCACATCGGGTTGCCGGCCGGCCACGCGCTGATGTTGGGCAACGGCTCCGACGAGCTGATTTCCCTGCTGGCCATGGCCTGCGACGTGCCGGGTGCCGCCATCGTGGCGCCGCTGCCCGGCTTCGTGATGTATGCCATGAGCGCGCAATTGCAGGGCCTGGCCTTCCATGGTGTTGATCTGACGCCCGATTTTGAGCTGGACGAAGCGGCGATGACCCGCGCCATCCGCCAGCATCGCCCCGCCATCACCTACCTGGCCTACCCCAACAACCCCACGGCCAACCTGTGGGACGCGGGCGTGATGCGCCGCCTGATCGCGGAGGCCGCCGCCATCGGCGGCCTGGTGGTCATCGACGAGGCCTACCAGCCTTTCTCCAGCGCCAGCTGGCTGGACGAGATCAAGCGCGACCCGGCGGCCAACGGCCATGTGCTGCTCATGCGCACCCTGTCCAAGTTTGGCCTGGCCGGCGTGCGCCTGGGCTACATGGTGGGGCCGCAGGCCCTGGTGTTCGAGATCGACAAGGTGCGCCCGCCGTACAACATCAGCGTGCTCAACGCCGAATGTGCGTTGTTCGCGTTGGAGCATGCCGAGGTGTTCGCCGCCCAGGCCGCCGACATCCGTGCCCAGCGCGAGCGCTTGCTGGCTGAATTGGCGCAGTTGCCCGGCACGCGCGTCTTTCCCAGCCAGGCCAACATGGTGCTGGTGCGCGTGCCCGACGCGCAGCGCGCCTTTGACGGCCTCAAGGCCGCTGGTGTGCTGGTCAAGAATGTTTCTAAAATGCATCCGTTGTTGGCCAACTGCCTGCGTTTGACCGTGGGCACCGCCGACGACAACACGCAGATGCTGTCTGCCCTGCGCCAACTGAAATGAAACGACCCCCACGCTCATCGCTTCGCGTATCGCTGCCCCCCGGGGGGGCGCATCAGCGCCTTCGGGCGGCCGGGCGGCACTGATATGACCTCCAACCTCATCGTCTCCCAACCCGACCGCAGCGCGGCCCTGGATCGCCAGACCAGCGAAACCCGCATCCGCGTGGCCATCAACCTCGACGGCAGCGGTGCCGCGCGTCTGGCCACCGGCATCGGTTTCTTCGACCACATGCTGGACCAGATCGCCCGCCACGGTCTGATCGACCTCGATGTCGCCTGCGAAGGCGACCTGCACATCGATGGCCACCACACGGTGGAGGACGTGGGCATCACCATCGGCCAGGCTTTTGCACGTGCCGTGGGCGACAAGAAGGGCATCCGCCGTTACGGCCACGCCTACGTGCCGCTGGACGAGGCCCTGAGCCGGGTGGTGGTCGATTTTTCGGGTCGCCCCGGCTTGCACATGGACGTGGCCTTCACCAGCGGCATGATTGGCCAGCTCGACACGCAGCTGGTGTTCGAGTTCTTCCAGGGTTTTGTCAACCACGCCGGTGTCACCCTGCACATCGACAACCTCAAGGGCGTGAACGCCCACCACCAGTGCGAAACCATCTTCAAGGCCTTCGCACGTGCTTTGCGCATGGCCCTGGAGCGCGATCCGCGCCTGGGCGATGTGATCCCCTCCACCAAAGGTTCCTTGTAACCCGCTGCCCACGATGACACGCAAGACAGTGGCCGTGGTGGACTACGGCAGCGGCAACCTGCGCTCGGTTTCGCAGGCGGTGCAACACGTGGCGGCCGCCACCGATTTCGACGTGCTGGTGACCCAGAACGCCCAGGACGTGCTCAACGCCGAGCGTGTGGTGCTGCCTGGCCAGGGCCACATGGGCGATTGCATGCGCGAGCTGGCCGCCTCCGGCCTACAGGAAGCGGTGTTGCACGCGGCCGCCAACAAACCCCTGTTCGGCGTGTGTGTGGGCATGCAGATGCTGCTCACCCGCAGCGAAGAAGGCCCGACCGATGGCCTGAACCTCATTCCCGGGCAGGTGGCACGTTTTCGGCTCGAAGGCCAGCGCCAGCCCGATGGCAGTCGCTACAAGGTGCCGCAGATGGGTTGGAACCGCGTGTTCCAGCGCCCACACCCGATCTGGGCTGGCGTCGAGGACGGCGCTTATTTCTACTTCGTGCACAGCTACTTCGCCCGGCCCGACGATGCGGCGCACACGGTGGGCGAAACAGACTATGGTCAGCGCTTTACCGCTGCCGTGGCCCGCGATAACATTTTTGCCACCCAATTTCACCCCGAGAAGAGCGCCGACCAAGGTTTGGCGCTCTACCGCAACTTCCTCCACTGGAACCCCTGACGCGCGCGTCGCGTCACACCACCTGCCATGCTGCTGATACCTGCCATTGACTTGAAAGACGGCCAATGCGTGCGCCTCAAACAGGGCGACATGGACCAGACCACCGTTTTCGGTGAAGACCCCGCTGCCGTGGCCCGCAGCTGGGTGGACAAGGGCGCGCGGCGCGTGCACCTGGTCGATCTCAACGGCGCCTTCGCCGGGAAGCCCAAGAACGAGCAGGCCATACGCAAGATCCTGAAAGAGGTGGGCTCCGAGGTGGACGTGCAGCTCGGTGGCGGTATCCGCGACCTCGACACGATCGAGCGTTACCTCGATGCCGGCCTGCGCTACGTCATCATTGGCACCGCCGCCGTCAAGAACCCCGGCTTCCTGCAAGACGCCTGCACCGCCTTCGGCGGTCACATCATCGTGGGCCTGGACGCCAAGGATGGCAAGGTGGCCACCGACGGCTGGAGCAAGCTCACCGGCCACGAGGTCGTGGATCTGGCCAAGAAGTTCGAGGACTACGGCGTCGAATCGGTCATCTACACCGACATCGGCCGTGACGGCATGCTGACCGGCATCAACATCGATGCCACCGTCAAGCTGGCGCAGGCATTGAGCATCCCGGTCATCGCGTCCGGCGGTCTGCACAACATCGACGACATCCGCAAACTCTGCGACGTTGAGAGCGAAGGTGTGGAAGGCGTGATCTGTGGTCGCTCCATCTACACCGGCGACCTCGATTTCGAGGCCGGCCAGCGTCTGGCCGACGAACTCAACGGCTGAGGCCGTGCCCTCTCACGGGGCCCTTTGCCGCGCCGAGCTGTGGCGGGGCTTGCCCTGCTGGCGGGTCACGCTTGCGCAGGGCGACAGCCTGCTGGTGGCCGAACAAGGCGCGCAGGTGCTGTCGTGGGTGTCGGACGGGCGCGAGCGCCTGTTCCTGAGCCCGGGCAGCGCCGCCGACGGGCACACCGCCATCCGTGGCGGGGTGCCCATCTGCTGGCCCCAGTTCAACCAGCGAGGTCCGCTGCCCAAACACGGCTTCGCGCGCAACGTTCCTTGGCGAATGGGTGCGTTTGAACCTGCCGAAGACCGTGCCGAACTGCGCCTGCACCTGAAGGCCAGCGCCCAGACCTTGGTCTTGTGGCCCCATCACTTTGAGCTGACCCTGGTGCTGCGCCTGCAAGAACGGCGGTTGCACCTGGCGCTGGAAGCACACAACCCGGGTGACAGCAGCTGGGCGTTCACCGGCGCCTTGCACAGCTACCTGCGGGTGGACGACCTGGGCCAGGCGCGCTTGTGGGGGCTGACCGGACAGGCAGAGTGGGACTCGCTGCGAGACGTCGCCGGGCAGGGCGATTCGGTCATTGCCTTGGATGGGCCTTTCGACCGCATTTATGCAGTGGCGGACCAGGCGGTTCGGCTGGTGGACGGCACACATGGGTTGACCGTGTCGCAAAGTGCTTCCTGGGCGAACACGGTGGTCTGGAACCCGGGTGGAGGCCTGCCCGATTTGCCGGAAGCGCAGCACCGGCACATGCTGTGTGTGGAGGCCGCGCAGGTGCTGGCCGCCACAACGGTCGAGGCGGGCGAACGTTGGGTGGGCTGGCAGCAGTTTGATGTGCTGACGGGGTGAGACAATAGCGCCATGCTGGCCAAACGCATCATCCCCTGCCTCGACGTGACCGGTGGTCGCGTTGTCAAAGGCGTCAATTTTGTTGAGTTGCGCGACGCGGGCGATCCGGTCGAGATCGCCGCCCGCTACAACGACCAAGGCGCCGACGAACTCACCTTTCTGGACATCACCGCCACCTCCGACGGGCGTGATCTGATCCTGCACATCATCGAGGCCGTGGCCTCGCAGGTCTTCATCCCCCTGACCGTGGGCGGTGGCGTGCGCACGGTCGAAGACGTGCGCCGCCTGCTCAATGCCGGCGCCGACAAGACCAGCTTCAACTCCGCTGCCATCGCCAACCCGCAGGTCATCCGCGACGCGTCCGACAAGTACGGCGCGCAGTGCATCGTGGTGGCCATCGACGCCAAGCGCCGCTTTGGCACCGATGTGATGGACCGCGGCGAGGGCTGGGACGTCTACAGCCATGGCGGGCGCAAGAACACGGGCCTGGATGCCATCGCGTGGGCCAAACAGATGGCCGATTTTGGTGCCGGTGAAATCCTGCTGACCAGCATGGACCGCGATGGCACCAAGGCCGGCTTCGATCTCGAACTCACCCGCAGCGTCAGCGAAGCGGTGGATGTGCCGGTGATCGCCTCGGGCGGCGTGGGCAATCTCGACCATTTGGCCGCTGGCGTGCAGGCCGGCGGCGCCGATGCGGTGCTGGCCGCCAGCATCTTCCACTACGGCGAATACACCGTGGGCCAGGCCAAGCGCCACATGGCCAAGCTCGGCATTCCGGTGAGGCTGTGACCATGAGCGCCTGGCTGGACGCCGTCAAATGGGACGCGCAAGGGCTGGTGCCCGTGATCGCGCAAGAGCAGGGCAGCAAGGACGTGCTGATGTTCGCCTGGATGAACCGCGAGGCGCTGGCCAAAACGGCCGAGCTGGGCAGGGCGGTCTACTTCAGTCGCTCGCGCGGCAAGCTGTGGTTCAAGGGTGAAGAATCGGGCCACGTGCAGACCGTGCACGAGATCCGCATCGACTGCGACAACGACGTGGTGCTGCTCAGCGTCACCCAGACCGGCCACGAACCTGGCATCGCCTGCCACACCGGCCGCCACAGCTGCTTCTACAGCGTCTTCAAAGACGGTGTCTGGACGCCGGTTGATCCGGTCTTGAAAGACCCGGCATCCATCTACAAATGAGCCCCATGAGTTCCACCGATTCCCTGGACCGCCTGGCTGCGGTGATCGAAAGCCGCAAGCCGGCCCACGGCGGCGACCCCGACAAAAGCTACGTCGCGCGTTTGCTGCACAAAGGGCCCGACGCATTTCTGAAAAAAATCGGCGAGGAAGCTACCGAGGCCGTGATGGCCGCCAAGGACTGCGATCACGGTGGCGACAAGACCAAGCTGGTGGGCGAGGTGGCCGACCTGTGGTTCCACTCCATGATCGCGCTGGCCCACTACGGCCTAAGCCCCGCAGATGTGGTGGCCGAGCTGGTGCGCCGCGAAGGCCTGAGCGGCCTGGAAGAAAAGGCCTTGCGCAAGGCGCAGGCGCGCGAATCCGAAGGCTGAAGGAGGCCATCACCCATGGACAACACGACCGAACGCCTGCGCAGCCTCAACACCGTGGGCACCATCAGTTATGTGCTCCACCTCATCGTGGCGGTCAGCGCGGTGGTGCCTGGTGGGCAATGGGGGCCCACTTTGCTGATCGTGGCGCTGGTCATTGATTTGGCGAAACGCGGCGAGGCCGAAGGCACCTGGCATGCCAGCCACTTCAGCTGGCGCCTGCGCAGCGTGTTGTGGGCGGCGGTGCTCTATCTCGTCACCGTGCCGCTGTGGTTGCTGTTTTTCTTGCCCGGCTGGATCGCGTGGGCCGTGATCTCGGTCTGGTTCCTCTACCGCATCGTCAAAGGCATGGTCCGCATGAACGCGGGCCAGCCCATGGAGATTCCCGCATGAGCGTTGACAACTGCTTGTTCTGCAAAATTGTTGCAGGCCAGATACGCAGCAACAAAGTCTATGAAGACGAACACGTGTTTGCCTTCCACGACATCCATCCGTGGGCCCCGGTGCACTTTTTGATGGTGCCCAAGCGACACATCGCCTCCATGGCCCAGGTCACGCCCGAAGACGCAGGCCTGTTGGGCCACATGATGGCGCTGGCACCGCGCCTGGCGCTGGAGCAGGGCTGCCGCCCTTATCCCGAAGGGGGCTTTCGCATCGTGACCAACACCGGCACAGAAGGTGGCCAGGAAATCCACCACCTGCACATCCACGTGATGGGTGGGCCGCGCCCTTGGGCACGCGGCTGAGGGTGCGGCCCCCTGGGGGCGGTATTTGCCCCTTGTCATCGAACGGGCCACCCCAAGCTTTAGAATCCGAGACAGTTCGGGGCACATCCCCACAGGAGATACATCATGGGTAGCTTTTCTATCTGGCACTGGCTGATTGTTCTGTTGATCGTGGTCATGGTGTTTGGCACCAAAAAACTCAAGAACATCGGTTCCGACCTGGGCGGCGCGGTCAAGGGCTTCAAGGATGGCATCAAGGAGGGTGGTCAACCTGGCGCCGATGCCAATGCACCAGCGGCCGGTCAGGTGGCACAAGACACCACCAAAACCACCATCGACGTCGAAGCCAAGCAGAAAAGCTGAGCCTGCCCGGGTGACCCCGTTGGTTGCCCTCTTTTCTGACGCTGTTGTCGGTGTCCCTTCCGCATGATTGACCTGGGTATTTCCAAAATCGCCCTCATTGGGGCGGTGGCTTTGATCGTGATCGGGCCCGAAAAGCTGCCGCGTGTGGCGCGCACGGTGGGCGCGCTGCTGGGCAAGGCGCAACGCTACGTCGCAGATGTCAAGGCCGAGGTCAACCGCTCCATGGACCTCGAAGAGCTCAAAAAGATGAAGGACACGGTCGAGTCGGCCGCGCGCGACGTCGAGAGCAGTGTGCAGACCAGCGCCAGCGATTTCGAGAAATCGTGGTCGGAGGCCACCGCAGGCTTGGAGGACAGCGCGTCCGGGACCGACGCCTTGAACAGCTGGACCCCGCCGCCGCCCGAGTACCGCCACCCCAAGAAGAATTTCCGCCTCAAACAAAAGGCCGTGCCGCAGTGGTTCAAGGCCCGCACGGGCACCCGCACCCGTGCGCAGTCTGGCGCTGCACGGGTGGCGCGTTTCCGCCCCCGCAGCCGTCCTGTTCAATAAACCCGCATGTCCAACAAACCCGATCCGGCCGATGAGCTGGCCGGCACCGAACAGCCGTTCGTCCAGCACCTCATGGAGCTGCGCGACCGCCTGCTCTACTGCGTCTACGGCCTGGCTGTGTGCATGGCCGTGCTGGCCATCTGGCCCGGCCCCAGCGGCCTGATCGATCTGATCGCCGTGCCCATCCGGGCCCACATGCCGCCCGATGCCAAGCTGATTGCGGTGGGCGTGTTCTCCCCATTTTTTGTGCCCATCAAGGTGTTGGGCATGGCGGCGGTGCTGATGTCGCTGCCCTGGCTGATGTACCAGATGTGGGCCTTTGTGGCCCCCGGCCTGTACAGCCACGAGAAGAAGTTCGCCATGCCACTCATTGTGGTGGGCAGCCTGTTGGCTTACATCGGCATCGGTTTTGTGCAGTTTTTTGTGCTCGACAAGATGTTTGGCTTCATCCAGCAGTTCACGCCCGCCAGCGTGGCCGCCACACCCGACATTGCCTCCTACGTCGAGGCCATCCTGTCGCTGTACCTGGCCTTTGGGCTCGCTTTCCAGGTGCCCATTGTGGTCATCCTGCTGGTGCGGCTCAACATGGTCAGCATTGAAAAGCTCAAGGAATTTCGGGGCTATTTCATCGTGCTGGCTTTTGTCATCGCGGCCGTGGTCACGCCGCCCGACGTGATTTCGCAGCTGGCCCTGGCCGTGCCCATGTGCATCCTCTACGAGCTGGGCATTTGGGGTGCGCGCTGGTTCACCAAAGCGAGTGCGGCGCCGGACGCGCCGCCCGAGCGAACCGACCCGAGCTGACAGGCGATCGACGGGTCAGCGGCCAGCGCGGCGCATCGGCTGGCGTTGTGCCGGAACGATTTGCACCTGCTGGCGCGTGTCGCGCCGCGTCACGTCCAATGGCGCGGCCTGTCCGGGCGTGAGTGCTGCCACCGCGCCCAGCAACTCCGGCACTGTGTTGACCTTGACGCCGTTGACCGCCGTGATCACGTCGCCGGGGCGGATGCCCGCTTGGGCCGCAGGGCCGTTTTGCAGCACGCCCGTGATGATCACGCCCTCATCGCTTTTGATGCCAAAACTCTGGGCCAGTTCGGGGCTGAGGTTCTGGGGTTCCACGCCAATCCAGCCACGGATCACCTGGCCATCGCGCACGATGGCATCGAGCACGGTGCGTGCGGTGGCCGAGGGGATGGCAAAACCGATGCCCATGGAGCCGCCGGAGCGCGAGTAGATCGCGGTGTTGATGCCCATCAGGTGGCCATGGCCGTCCACCAACGCACCACCCGAGTTGCCTGGGTTGATGGCGGCATCGGTCTGGATGAAGTTTTCAAAGGTGTTGATGCCCAGCTGGGTGCGGCCCAGCGCGCTGACGATGCCGCTGGTCACCGTTTGGCCCACACCAAAGGGGTTGCCGATGGCCAGCACGGCGTCGCCCACGTGCAGGGCGTTGGAGTCGCCCAGGGTGATCACCGGCAACTCAGGCAGGTCCACCTTGAGCACGGCCAGGTCCGACTCGGGGTCGGTGCCAATGACCTGGGCCAGGGTGCGCCGGCCGTCGTTGAGCACCACCTCGATGTCGTCGGCTTCGGCAATCACATGGTTGTTGGTGAGGATGTAGCCGGCGGGGCTCACGATCACGCCCGAACCCAGGCCTGCCTGGGCTTGGGATTCGTCCTGGTCGCCAAAAAAGAAGCGGAACCAGGGGTCGTTGCTGTTGGGGTGGCGGCTGCGCGCCTTGCTGGTGTTGATGCTGACCACAGCGGGGGCGGCGGCCTGGGCGGCAGCCCGAAAGCCGCCTTCGCGCGTGCCGCCACCGCTGCCGCCGCTGGGGGCCTCGATCACAGGCACGATGCCGGCCACGGTGGGGCGGCGGTCCAGCCATTGGGGCTTGAGTGTCGCGACCACAAAGTAGGCGGCCAGCAACACGGTGGCGGTTTGGGCAAAAAGAAGCCAGAGTCGTTTCATGGGGCGGGTCTGCAGTGGGGTGCGGTGTGTGGTGGGGATTGTCGGTCAAAGCGCCGGCTTGACTTGGCTCAAAGACGGACAGAAGCAGTTGAGGTCCACTGTGTGCACTTGCAAGCACCGTCTGAGGACACACCGCCATGAAAGCCATTGTTGATCTTTTTTCCACTGACTACGGTTTGTTCAGCCTGGGCGTGATTGCGTTCACCATCTTCATGGGTTTCTGGTTCTCGCGTTTTTTCAAGCGCAAGATGGCCGAGGACGCGGCGAACGCTGAGCGCGAAGCGCGCACCCAACCTTGAGGTGCGCGGGCGCGCTGTCAAAATAGCGCGATGCAACCCGCCGCCCCGCCCGCCCCCTGCACCCGTTCACAGTTGGTGGAGGCGTTCGACGCCCTGCTGCAGCCATCGCTGTTCCGCGACTACGGCCCCAACGGTCTGCAGGTTGAGGGGCGCGAGCAGGTGCGCCACATCGTCAGTGGCGTCACCGCCAGCTTGGCGCTCATTGACGCGGCCATTGCCGCAGGTGCCGATGCCATCCTGGTGCACCATGGCCTGTTTTGGCGCGGCCACGATGGCCGACTGACTGGCTGGATGAAACAGCGCGTGGCCCGCCTGCTGGCGCACGACATCAATCTGATCGCCTACCACCTGCCATTGGATGCCCACCCACAATGGGGCAACAACGCGCAGCTGGCCGCCCGCCTGGGCTGGGTGGCCGATGACGCGCCACAGGGCCGGTTTGGCGAACAGGCGCTGGGCTGGCTGGGGCGCAGCACGGTGACACACGGCAGCGCACTCGATCTGGCGCGCCACATTGAATCGCGGCTGGGCCGCACGGTCACCTGCATCGATGCGCCGGGCCGGGCGCCGCAACGCATCGCCTGGTGCACGGGCGGCGCGCAGTCCTACTTCGAGACCGCCATCGCCGCCGGTGCCGATGTGTTCGTGACCGGCGAAATTTCCGAACCCCAGGCCCACTACGCGCGAGAGTGCGGCGTGGCCTACATCGCGTGTGGCCACCACGCCAGCGAGCGCTTTGGCGCCCCTGCGGTGGGAGGTCTGGTGGCCCAGCGTTTGGGGCTGGTCCACACCTTCATTGACATCCCCAACCCGGCATGAGCGCGTCGCTGCCCCTGCTGGTGACCATGGGTGACCCCGCCGGCGTGGGGCCGGAACTGATCGCCATGCTGTTTCGCGACCGGCCCGACCTGGCCCAGCGTTGTGTGGTGGCGGGCGATGCGGCCACGATGGCGCGGGCACGCGTTTGTCTTGGCTGCGACGCCGTGGCCATGCCATTGGTGCAGGCCACCCAGGTCGCAGAGCCTGCGCCATGGGGCCGTGTCAGCGCACACGCAGGGCGGGCTGCGGCCGACTGCATCGAATGGGCCACGCGCGAAGCGCTGGCCGGCAGGGCGGCGGGTGTGGTCACCGCACCCATCCACAAAGAGGCGCTGGCGGCCGCAGGTGTGCCCTTCCCAGGTCACACCGAAATGCTGCAGGCGCTGGCGGCCGAACACCTGGGCGTGCCGGTGGCGCGGTTGCCGGTGCGCATGATGTTGGCCAATCCAGAGCTCAAGACTGTGCTGGTCAGCATCCATGTGTCGTTGCGCCAGGCCATCGAGGCGGTGACCCACGCCAACGTGCTGGAGACCTTGCGCATCACGGCAGCACACTGGGCGCGGCTGCGCCTGGCGCCGCCGCGCATCGCCGTGGCGGGCCTCAACCCGCACGCGGGCGAGGGCGGGCTGTTTGGGCGTGAGGAGATCGAGGTGATTGCCCCGGCCGTGGCCCAGGCGCGGGCCGAAGGCATCGAAGCCAGCGGCCCACACGCACCCGACACGGTGTTCATGCGGGCGCGAGAAGGTTCCTTCGATGTGGTGGTGGCCATGTACCACGATCAGGGACTCATTCCCGTCAAGTACATGGGGCTGGCCCATGGCGTGAACGTCACCCTGGGGCTGCCGCTGTTGCGCACCAGCCCCGATCACGGCACCGCGTTTGATCTGGCGGGCACGGGCCGCGCCGACCCGTCCAGCCTGATCGCGGCGGTGGAGCTGGCCGCCCACATGAGCGGCCGGTGACCCCGGCAGGCGTTATTTTTTCAGCGCGTCGCGGATCTCGCGCAGCAACACCACGTCCTCAGGCGTCGGCGGCGGCTCCGCAGGTGCTGCTGGCGCGGCGGCTTCTTCGGCCTTGAGGCGGTTGATTTGTTTGACCATCACAAAAATGATGAAGGCCAGGATCACAAAATTCAGCGCGATGGTGATGAAGTTCCCGTAAGCCAGCACGGGCACGCCGGCTGCCTTGACGGCCGCCAGCGTGGGAGCGGTGCCTTCGGGCACGGTGCCCAGCGCGACAAACATGTTGCTGAAATCCAGTTTGCCGAACACCAGGCCCACCACCGGCATGATGATGTCGCCCACCAGCGAATCAACGATCTTGCCGAACGCGGCGCCGATGATCACACCGACCGCCAGATCGACCACATTGCCTTTGACGGCAAAGGCCTTGAATTCCTGCATCACGCTCATGGATCGTTCTCCAAGTTGGACAAGTGGTGCATTGTGAACCAAGCTGGCGGCCCATGACGTTGGGGTGCTCAAGACGGTGTTGAGCCTCCGCTACAATCCTCCGTTGTCCTGGGCCAGCCGCTGCCGGACGGGTGCTGCCCGTTTGTGCCCGACGCGGCGCCGACACCGCTTTGACCGTTATTGAAAGATCCCCATGAGCGAAGCAACCGTAGACAACGGCCGTCGAAACTGGCTGATCACCTCATGCGCCGTGGGTGGCGCGGGTGCCGCTGCCGTGGCCGTGCCATTTGTCAGCACTTTCCAGCCCTCCGAGCGCGCCAAGGCGGCGGGCGCGGCCGTTGAAGTCGATGTGTCCGGCATCCAGCCCGGCGAAAAGCTGGTGGTGGAGTGGCGTGGCAAGCCAGTGTGGATCCTGCGCCGCACGCCCGAGCAACTGGAGTCGCTCAAAGCCGTCGAGCCGCAGCTGGCCGACCCCAACTCGGACCGCACCGCCTACCCCACCCCCGAGTACGCCAAGAACACCCACCGCTCCATCAAGCCCGAGTACCTCGTGGCCGTGGGCATCTGCACCCACTTGGGCTGCTCGCCTGGCGACAAGCTCACCCCCGGCCCGCAGCCCTCGCTGCCGGACGACTGGAAGGGCGGCTTTCTGTGTGCCTGCCACGGCTCCACCTTTGACGTGGCTGGTCGTGTGTTCAAGAACAAGCCGGCACCCGACAACCTCGAAATCCCGCCGCACCACTACCTGTCGGACACCACGCTGCTGGTGGGTGAAGACAAGAAGGCCTGACCAGAACACCCCTGAGGCACAACATGGCTGAATTCAAGGAAATCTCACCCGACGCGCCGGCAGGCGCCAAGCTGGCGAACTGGTTCGAAAACCGGTTCCCGACGGCATTCGACGCTTATCGCGTCCACATGTCGGAGTACTACGCACCGAAGAACTTCAACTTCTGGTACATCTTTGGCTCGCTGGCCCTGTTGGTGCTGGTGATCCAGATTGTGACCGGCATCTTCCTGGTCATGCACTACAAGCCCGACGCATCGGTCAACAGCGCCGGCGTGCCGGTGGCCTTTGCCTCCGTCGAGTACATCATGCGCGACGTGCCCTGGGGCTGGTTGATCCGCTACATGCACTCCACCGGCGCCTCCGCCTTCTTTGTGGTGGTGTACCTGCACATGTTCCGTGGTCTGATCTACGGCAGCTACCGCAAGCCGCGCGAGCTGGTGTGGGTGTTCGGTTGCGCCATCTTCCTGGTGCTCATGGCCGAAGCCTTCATGGGTTACCTGCTGCCCTGGGGCCAGATGTCCTACTGGGGCGCCCAGGTGATCGTCAACCTGTTCTCCGCCATCCCCTTCATCGGCCCCGACCTGGCGCTGCTGATCCGTGGCGACTTCGTGGTGGGCGACGCCACCCTGAACCGCTTCTTCAGCTTCCACGTCATTGCCGTGCCGCTGGTGCTGCTGGGTCTGGTGGTGGCCCACTTGCTGGCCTTGCACGACGTGGGTTCCAACAACCCCGACGGCGTGGAAATCAAGGGCCCGAACGCGCCCAAGGATGCCAAGGGCAAGCCGCTGGATGGCGTGCCTTTCCATCCCTACTACACCGTGCACGACATTTTTGCCGTCTCGATGTTCCTGTTCGTGTTCTCGGCCATCGTCTTCTTTGCGCCTGAGCTGGGTGGCTACTTCCTGGAGTTCAACAACTTCATTCCGGCCAACCCGCTGGTGACGCCGCTGCACATCGCTCCGGTTTGGTACTTCACGCCCTTCTACTCGATGCTGCGTGCCATCACCGCCGAGATGATGTACCCGCTGGTGGCCTGCGTGCTGCTGGGTGCCGTGTTGGGTGTGCTCAAGGCCAAGGCTGGCGCGGCCGTCAAGGGTGGCATTGTGATTGGCGCCCTGGTGCTGGTGGCCGCCATGCTGGCCATCGACGCCAAGTTCTGGGGTGTGGTTGCCATGGGCGGCGCCGTGGTCATCCTGTTCTTCCTGCCCTGGTTGGACAACAGCCCGGTCAAGTCCATCCGCTACCGCCCGAGCTGGCACATCTACCTCTACACCGTCTTCGTGATCAACTTCCTGATCCTGGGCTACCTGGGGGTGTTGCCGCCGTCGCCGGTGGGTGAGCGCGTGTCGCAAGTGGGTACCCTGTTCTACTTCGGCTTCTTCCTGCTCATGCCGTGGTGGAGCCGCCTGGGTGAACCCAAGCCGGTGCCTGCCCGTGTCACCTTCCAGCCGCACTGAGATATTTGGAGAACAAGAACATGAAAAAGCTGATTCTTGGCTGGATGCTGGCACTGGGTGCCGCCACCGGCGCGCTGGCTGCTGGCGGGGGCATTGCGCTCGACAAAGCGCCCAAGCTGACCAATGACGTGGCCGCCCTGCAAAACGGCGCCAAGCTGTTCGTGAACTACTGCCTGAACTGCCACTCGGCCTCGTTCATGCGCTACAACCGCCTGACCGCACTGGGCCTGACCGAGCGCCAGATCAAGGACAACCTGGCGTTTGCCACCGACAAGGTGGGCGACACCATGAATGCCGCGATCAACCCGCAGCAAGCCAAAGAGTGGTTTGGTGCCCAGCCGCCCGACCTGACCTTGGTCGCACGTTCGCGCGCCAGCGGCGCTGGCAGCGGTGCCGACTACCTCTACACCTACCTGCGCACCTACTACCGCGACGAAACCAAGCCCACCGGCTGGAACAACCTCGCCTTCCCCAACGTGGGCATGCCTCATGTGCTGTGGGAGCTGCAAGGCGAGCGTCGCCCGGTGTTCGACAAGGTGGACAGCCATGGCCACGAAGTACAGGTGCTGCGCGGCTGGGAGCAGGTCAAGCCTGGCACCATGAGCCCGGCCGAATACGACCGCGCGGTGGGCGATCTGGTCGGTTTCATGCAGTGGATGGCTGAGCCGGAACAAAACAACCGCGTGCGCCTGGGCGTGTGGGTTCTGATTTTCCTGGGCGTGTTCACCATCATCGCCTGGCGCCTGAACGCGGCGTTCTGGAAAGACGTCAAATAAGCACTTGGCCGGGTCACTCTCGTGGCCCGGACACCCACAGTGGTTTGCCTTTGGGCCACGGTCCATGGCAACCACTGTTTTCACTTGAGGAGTCCCCATCATGATGGTTTTGTATTCGGGCACCACCTGCCCCTACTCGCACCGCTGCCGTTTCGTTCTGTTCGAAAAAGGCATGGATTTCGAGATCCGCGATGTGGACCTCTACAACAAGCCGGAAGACATCAGCGTGATGAACCCCTACGGCCAGGTGCCCATCCTGGTCGAGCGCGACCTCATCCTGTACGAGTCGAACATCATCAACGAGTACATCGACGAGCGTTTCCCGCACCCGCAGCTCATGCCCGGTGACCCGGTGGACCGCGCCCGCGTGCGCCTGTTCCTGCTCAACTTCGAGAAGGAGCTGTTTGCCCATGTGTCCGTACTGGAGACCCGCAGCAACAAGGGCAACGACAAGGCCATCGAAAAGGCCAAGGCGCACATCCGTGACCGCCTGACCCAACTGGCCCCGGTGTTCCTCAAGAACAAGTACATGCTGGGCGACAACTTCTCCATGCTCGACGTCGCCATCGCGCCGCTGCTGTGGCGCCTGGACTACTACGGCATCGAACTCAGCAAAAATGCCGCGCCCCTGCTCAAGTACGCCGAACGCATCTTCTCGCGTCCGGCCTACATCGAGGCGTTGACGCCCTCCGAGAAGGTGATGCGCAAGTAAGCCGCCCGGCCTTGAACACCATGAGCCAGGACGAATCCACGCCCTCGACGCGGCCTTACCTCATCCGTGCTTTGCACGAATGGTGCACCGACAACGGTTTTGCCCCCTATCTGGCGGTGCAGGTCGATGGCTCGGTGCAGGTGCCACGCGAGTTCGTCAAGAACAACGAGATCGTGCTCAATGTCAGCTTCGACGCCACCAGTGGCCTGAAGCTGGGCAACGACTACGTGGAGTTCAAGGCCCGCTTTGGTGGTACGGCGCGCGACATCATCGTGCCCATCAGCCACGTGGTGGCCATCTATGCCCGTGAAAACGGGCAGGGCATGGCGTTTCCGCCACCGCCCACGGCCGTGTTGCAGGCGTCACCCGCTGTTGCGCCGCGCAGTGCAGACGCAGCGCCTGCCAGCGACGAAGGCAAGGCCTTGCAACTGATCAAGGGCGAAGACGGTGGCGTGAGCGAGACCGTTGACGACAACACACCGCCGCCATCACCGCCCACCGGCTCCGGCCGGCCGGCCCTCAAACGGGTCAAGTAGAATCTGCCCCGCGCCGCTTTAGCTCAGTTGGTAGAGCAACCGCCTTGTAAGCGGTAGGTCGTCAGTTCGATTCCGACAAGCGGCACCATTTTTTCACGCACCCCGTGCGCTCAGCGCCAGCTGCCTTGCTGGACCTTGATGCGCAACTGGCCCACCGCCAAACCCTTGTGTTCCAGTGCGAGCTTCATGGCGGGCAGCATCTGCCGCAGCTTGGCCGCCGCTGCGGTGTTGTCCACCAGCAGGCACCAGTCGCAGCCGTCCAGCGGGCCAGAGCGCACCGCTTTTCGCATGCCCGCCGGCAGCAATGGCAAAATGACGGCCAATCTTTTCTGGGATTGCGCCACCAAGTCGCTCAAGTGAGCGAGGGTCGGTGCGGCATGGATGGCCTGTTGCAGGCTCATCATCTGGTGGGTACGGGTCTGAGCATTCATGTGGGGCCCGCAACTGAAAACGTATGCATCTGATTATCACCGACGCCTGGGTGGCCAAGAGCCGCGCCCTGCACCTCACCGGGGTGCAGTTGGTGCTGGCCGGGCTGAGCCTGTCGGCGGTGTTGGTGCTGACCTCGCTTGGGCTCTACCACTGGGTGTTTCTGGAGGGCGCGCGCCAGGGCTGGCCGGTGGTCGGTCCCATGGTGAAGCTGCTGCTCAAGAGCGAGATCGAGTCGCAGGACGCGGTCATGCGCGACAACCTGGACGCCATGGCCAAACGCCTGGGTCAGATGCAGGCGCGGCTGGTGCAGCTCGAATCCCTGGGCGAGCGCGTGGCCGGGCTGGCGGGTGTTCCGGCTGCCGACCCCAAACTGCGCGGTGCGGCAGGCGGTGCCTTGATGGCGCCGCGCGCCATGACCGCCGAGGAACTGAGCCATTCGCTGGAACGCTTCGATGCCGCCGCCCTGGGACAGATGGACTGGCTCACGGTGACCGAGTCGCGTCTGTTCGAGCAAAAGGTCAGAAACAGCCGGCTGCCCACCCAGCACCCCGTGGAAGGCGTGGACACGGGTTCCGCTTTTGGTTGGCGCGTCGATCCGATCACAGGCCAGTCGGCCCTGCACAGCGGCCTGGATTTTCCAGCCGACACGGGCACGCCCATCGTGGCGGCTGCCGGCGGTGTGGTGGTGTTTGCCGGTTGGCATGCGGCGTATGGTCACATGGTCGAGGTCGATCACGGCAACGATCTGGTCACGCGCTACGCCCACGCGTCCCGATTGCACGCAAAACAAGGCGACCTCGTGCGGCGCGGCCAGAAGATCGCCGACGTGGGCAGCACCGGCCGTTCCACCGGCGCGCACCTGCACTTTGAGGTGCTGGTGGCCGGTGTGCCCCAGGACCCGCAGAAATTCCTCGATGCCGGCAGACTTGCCGCGCAGCCGCAGGAAGCCCGCGCCGGGCCGTCCACACGTGTTGCCAGCGGCCCGCGCCGCTGACCTGCCTGCCCAGCTCCGCGCCCCTGGCCAACAGGGCTGCACAGGTAGAATCGTCCGGTTGGGCGCGGTGCGCCCATTCCCTTGTTTTCAACGGCTTGGCAGATCCCAAGAGCACCCAGAACCGTCACGCCCAGCGCCCGCCCACAGCGTGGTTGCGCGAGTGAAAAACACCTATGGCCACAAATTTCCTGACCAAAATCTTTGGCAGCCGCAACGACCGCCTGCTCAAGACCTACCGCAAAGCGGTGGAGCAGATCAACCGGTTGGAGCCGCAGTTCGAGCAACTCAGCGATGAGCAACTGAAGGCCAAGACCGAAGAGTTCAAACAGCGCGTGGCGCAAGGCGAGAGCGTGGACAAGCTGTTGCCCGAGGCCTTTGCCGTTGTGCGCGAAGGCAGCAAGCGCATCATGAAAATGCGCCACTTCGACGTGCAGTTGCTGGGCGGCATTGCCCTGCACCACGGCAAGGTGGCCGAGATGCGCACAGGCGAAGGCAAGACGCTGACGGCGACGCTGCCCGTGTACCTGAACGCGCTCACCGGCAAGGGTGTGCATGTGGTCACGGTCAACGATTACCTGGCCAGCCGCGACGCGCAGTGGATGGGCCGTCTCTACAACTTCCTGGGCCTGTCGGTGGGCATCAACCTGCCACAGATGGCCCGCGAGGACAAGCAGGCCGCCTACCGTGCCGACATCACCTACGGCACCAACAACGAGTATGGCTTTGACTACCTGCGCGACAACATGGTCTACGAGACCGTGGACCGCGTGCAGCGTGGCCTGCACTACGCCATCGTGGACGAGGTGGACTCCATCCTGATCGACGAGGCGCGCACGCCCCTCATCATCAGCGGGCAGGCCGAAGACCACACCGCGCTCTACATCGCCATCAACCAGGTGGTGCCGCTGCTGACGCGGCAAGAGGGTGAAGCCGACCCACGCACGGGTGAGGGCGTGATCAAGCCGGGCGATTTCACGGTCGATGAAAAAGGCCATGCCATCCACATGACCGAGCAGGGGCATGAGAACGCCGAGCGCATTCTCACGCAAGCTGGCTTGCTGGCCGAAGGCGCATCGCTTTACGACCCCAGCAACATCGCCCTGATGCACCACCTGGTGACCGCACTCAAGGCGCACCACCTCTACCACCGCGACCAGCACTACGTGAACCAGGGGGGCGAGATCGTCATCGTGGACGAATTCACCGGCCGCCTGATGTCGGGCCGGCGTTGGAGCGACGGCTTGCACCAGGCGGTGGAAGCCAAAGAGGGCGTGGGCATCCAGGCCGAGAATCAGACCCTGGCCTCGATCACCTTCCAGAACTATTTCCGCCTGTACGGCAAGCTGGCCGGCATGACCGGCACGGCCGACACCGAGGCCTACGAATTCCAGGAAATTTATGGCCTGGAAACCGTGGTGCTGCCGCCCAACCGCCCCAGCCAGCGCAAGGACGAGCTGGACCGCGTCTACAAGACCACCAAGGAAAAGTACGACGCTGCCATCGCCGATATCAAGGAATGCCACGAGCGTGGCCAGCCGGTGCTGGTGGGCACGTCGTCCATCGAGAACTCGGAAATCATTGCCGAGCTGCTGAAAAAAGCGGGCTTGCCGCACGAGGTGCTCAACGCCAAACAACACGCGCGTGAAGCCGACATCATCGTGCAGGCCGGCCGGCCCAAGGCCATCACCATCGCCACCAACATGGCGGGCCGCGGCACCGATATCGTGCTGGGTGGCAACCTGGAGAAGATGACGGCCGCCATCGAGGCCGATGCCTCGCTGGACGAAGCCGCCAAGGCCCAGGGCATCGAGGCGCTGCGCGCCCAGTGGCAGGTCGACCACGATCAGGTCAAGGCCCTGGGTGGCCTGCGCATCATCGCCACCGAGCGCCACGAAAGCCGCCGCATCGACAACCAGCTGCGCGGCCGTTCGGGCCGCCAGGGCGACCCGGGCTCGTCGCGCTTCTACCTGAGCCTGGACGATTCGCTGATGCGCATCTTCGCGGGCGACCGCGTGCGCGCCATCATGGACCGCCTGAAGATGCCCGAAGGCGAGGCCATCGAGGCCGGCATCGTGACCCGCAGCATCGAGAGCGCGCAGCGCAAGGTCGAGGCCCGCAACTTCGACATCCGCAAGCAGTTGCTCGAATACGACGACGTGTCCAACGATCAGCGCAAGGTCATCTATCAGCAGCGCAACGACATCCTGGACGCCCACGACCTGAGCAGCCAGATCGCCGGCCTGCGCGAAGGCGCCATCACCGACGTGGTGCGCGCCTACGTGCCCGAAGCCAGCGTGGAAGAGCAGTGGGACCTGCCCGGCCTCGAGCAGGTGCTGCGCGACGAGTGGGGCGTTGATGTCGAGTTGGTCAATTTTGTGGCGCAGGCCGAAGCCGTGACCGATGAAGACCTGGTCGAGCGCGTGGTAAACGCCGCGAACGAGGTGTTCAACGCCAAGGTGGCACAGGTGGGCGCCGAGAGCTTCACACAGTTCGAGCGCATGGTGTTGCTGCAGAACATCGACTCGCACTGGCGCGAGCACCTCAGCGCGCTGGACTACCTGCGCCAAGGCATCCACCTGCGTGGCTACGCACAAAAGCAGCCCAAGCAGGAATACAAGCGCGAGGCCTTTGTGCTGTTCGGGCAGTTGCTCGACACGGTGAAAAACGACGTGACCCGCACCCTGATGAACGTGCGCATCCAGTCCGATGAACAAATGGCCCAGGCAGCACAAGCGCTGGAGGCCAGCGCCGAACGTGTGAGCAACGTGACCTACACCGCGCCCACCGAAACGGGCGAGGTCGAAACCGTGGTGGACGCCACCACGGCCGCCATGCCACGTGTGGGCCGCAACGATCCCTGCCCCTGCGGCAGCGGTAAAAAATTCAAGCTGTGCCACGGCAAGCTGAGCTGAGGAGTTTGAGATGGCTGTGAACTGGACTGCGCCCGAGGCGGCGAGCATCCTGCCCGTGCCGGGCGTACGCATTGGTGTGACCGAGGCCGGCGTGCGCAAGGCCAACCGCAAGGACCTGACGGTGTTCCTGCTGGACGATGGCGCGGCCGTGGCCGGCGTGTTCACGCAAAACCGCTACTGCGCTGCGCCGGTGCAAATCTGCCGCGAGCACCTGGCGATGGCCACCGGCATACGCGCCATGGTCATCAACACCGGCAATGCCAACGCCGGCACCGGCGAGCCGGGGTTGGTCAACGCGCGCGCCACTTGCATCGCCCTGGCCAAGGCGCTGCAGATCGCGCCGTCGCAGGTGTTGCCGTTCTCGACCGGCGTCATCATGGAACCGCTGCCCGTGGACCGTGTGCTGGCCGGCCTGCCCGCTGCCATCGCGGACGCTCAAGCCGCGCACTGGCTCAAGGCCGCTGAAGGCATCATGACCACCGATACCGTGGCCAAGGCCGCGAGCCGCCAGGTGGTGGTGGGTGGCCAGACCGTGACCATCACCGGCATTGCCAAGGGCGCGGGCATGATCCGCCCCAACATGGCCACCATGCTGGGCTTTGTGGCCACCGACGCCAACATCGCCCCCGCGCTGCTGCAAAGCCTGGCGCGCGAACTGGCCGACGGCTCCTTCAACCGCGTGACGGTGGACGGCGACACCTCCACCAACGACAGCTTTGTGCTGGTGGCGACACGCCAGGCGGCACACGCCGAAATCACCGCGTGGGACGGGGTCGAGGCGCAGGCCTTGAAGGCTGCGCTGCTGGACGTGGCGCGCACCCTGGCCCACGCCATCGTGCGCGACGGCGAGGGCGCGACCAAGTTCATCGCGGTGCGCGTGGAAGGTGGCGTCAGCACCGAGGAATGCCTCAAGGTGGCCTACGCGGTGGCGCACTCGCCCCTGGTCAAAACCGCCTTCTTCGCCAGCGACCCCAACCTGGGTCGCATTCTGGCGGCGGTGGGCTATGCCGGCATCACCGACCTGGACCAGGGCAAGATCGAACTGCACCTGGACGACGTGCACGTGGTCACCCAAGGCGGCCGCAACCCCGGCTACCGTGAGGAAGACGGCGCACGCGTGATGAAGCAGAGCGAGATCACCATCCGCATTGGCCTGGGCCGTGGCAGCGTGACCGACACGGTGTGGACCTGCGATTTCAGCCACGACTACGTGACCATCAACGCCGATTACCGGAGTTGATTGCAGCATGAACGAACACTTTGAGCGCCTGCTGCAACGCGCCGAGCAGCTGATCACCCGCATCGAGTCCGTTCTTCCGCAGCCCCTGGGCGAGCCCGACTGGGCCGCGTCCATTGCCTACCGTTACCGCAAACGCAGCAGCGGTCATGGCGGCCTGGAGCCGGTGCGCCACGTGGCCGACATGCGCCTGGCCTCGCTCAAGGAAATCGGCCAGCAGAAAGAAAAGATCCAGCGCAACACCGAGCAGTTCGTGAAAGGCCTGCCGGCCAACAACGTGCTCCTCACCGGCGCGCGAGGCACGGGCAAAAGCTCGCTGATCAAGGCCTGCCTCAACGAATACGCGTCCCAGGGTCTGCGCCTGATCGAGGTGGACAAGGCCGACCTCACCGACCTGCCCGACATCGTGGACGTGGTGGCAGCCCGCCCTGAGAAATTCATCGTTTTCTGCGACGACCTGAGCTTCGAGGACGGCGAGCCCGGCTACAAGGCACTCAAGTCCATCCTGGATGGCTCGGTCTCGGCGGCCTCGCCCAACGTGCTGATCTACGCGACCAGCAACCGGCGCCACCTGTTGCCCGAGTACATGAAGGAAAACCTCAGCTACACGCACACCGCCGATGGCGAGGTGCATCCGGGCGAGGTGGTGGAGGAGAAGATCTCGCTGTCCGAGCGCTTCGGCCTTTGGGTGAGCTTTTATCCTTTCAGCCAGGACGAGTACCTGGCCATCGTGGCGCAGTGGTTGTCGTCTTTCAACGTGCCGGCAGCGGCCATCGAAGCCGCCCGACCCGAGGCACTGGTGTGGGCCTTGGAGCGAGGCTCGCGTAGCGGCCGTGTGGCTTACCAGTTCGCACGTGACTATGCTGGCAAGCACGCCGAATGAGCGACACTCGCAAGCATACCGAGGTGGCCGTCGGCATCCTCATCCGCCAGGATGGGGCGCTGCTGCTGTCCACCCGCCCCGAGGGCAAGGCCTACGCCGGCTACTGGGAGTTTCCGGGCGGCAAGATCGAGGCCGGCGAGACGGTGACAGAGGCCTTGCGGCGCGAGTTGATCGAAGAACTGGGCGTGACCATTGGCGAGGCCCACGAGTGGAAGGTGACCGAACACGACTACCCGCACGCACTGGTGCGGCTGCACTGGTGCAAGGTGTTCGATTGGAGCGGTGGATTTGAGATGCGCGAAGGCCAGCAAATGGCCTGGCAGACGTTCCCGCTGACGGTGTCTCCCGTGCTGCCGGGGGCCTATCCGGTGCTTGACTGGCTGGAAGCCGAACTAGGCGTCACTGGAGCCTAGGGTCGCCGAACGGTTGTTCGTCGGGCGGTGCTTCGGCGGGCACGCGGAAGTGTTCGGCCGCCCACGCACCGATGTCCAGGTTTTTGCAGCGCTCGCAACAAAACGGCCTGTACGGGTTGGACGTGGCGTAGACGCTGTCGCCGCCGCAGCCGGGGCAGCGCACCAGGCGGGGCTTGACCTCGGTGCCGCTCATGCGCACAGGCTCAATTCAAAATTCATGTCCACATCGGTGGCGCCGTGCAAGCGGTGGTCTTCGCCCATGCGCATCATGCGCACCGAAAACATCAGGCGGTTGCCGCTGATTTCCGGCACCAGGCCCTGGCTGCCATCAATGAACACACGCAGCAGTTGGAAGCTGCGCCCCTGTGGCAGGTTTTGCTGAAACTGCCCGCCCAAAGCCACCACCTTTTGGGGCGACCCCGCGTCACGCAGGAGCTTGAGCAGCCAGTGGATGGCCTCGGCCAAAGGTGCGAGGTGACCGACCCAGCCGTTGAGATCTTGCTGACGGCGCTCGGGCGGCTGGTGCTGCCAGTCGTAGTAAGCGGGCAGATCGAATTCGCAGGTGCCGCCGGGGATGCCGATGCGGCTGCGTATCGCCATGAGCCAGTCGTTGTCGGTCAAGGCCTGGCCGATCTTGCCGGAGATGGCATTGAGGGCGGTAAAACAGCTGTCAAGCTGACCCACGATCTGGTCGAGGGCGGCTTCAGAGATGGCCGGGTTGCCCCGGTAGCTGTTGAGCTGCTGCTTGTGTTTTTCCAGGTCCTTGAGCACGTCCGTTTTCATGTCGGCGCGCGCCGCCACGTCCATCACCTCGAAGATGGTCTGGATGGCGAAGTGGTGGTCCAGCGCGTGTGTGCGTGGCACCAGCTCACCCAGGCGCCGGAACAGGTCTTCCAGTCGAAGGTAGGTCCGGATGCGTTCGTTGAAGGGGTACTCGTACAGGATCACGGCGCGGGCGGGCTGGCTGGCAGGTGGGCGGACAGCGGGCATCATAGCCCGAATGATGTGGCCAGCGCCCGCACGTCGCGTTCCAATTGCAGCAGGGTGTTGCCAGCGCCGTTGAAAACCACGGCGTCGGCGGCGGCCAGTCGCTGGGCACGTGTGGCCTGTTGCTGGATGACGGCTTGCACGGCGTCACGTGCCCAGCCGTTGCGCGCCATCACGCGTTCGATCTGGGTCTCGTGGTCGCAATCGACCACCACCACGGCGTCCACCCGGCCTCGCCAGTGGGGCGACTCGACCAGCAGCGGCACGTCGAACACCACACACGGGGCCGCGCTTTGGGCCAGGGCCTGTGCCATGGCTTGCTGCACACAGGGGTGGATGATGGCTTCCAGCGCCTTCTTGGCTGCCGGGTCGCTGAACACCCGTGCGCGCATCTGGTCGCGGTCCAGGCTGCCGTCGGCGGCCACAAAGTCGTCGCCAAACACGCGGCGGATGTCGGGGATGGCACTGCCGCCAGCGGCCGTGCTGGCGCGCGACATGGCGTCGGCGTCCAGCACCTGGGCACCGAATGAGGCCAGCAACTGGGCCACGGTGCTTTTGCCGCTTCCTATGCCTCCGGTGAGCCCCAGGCGCAAGCCAGGCCCAGTGGTCACAGGCCCACCACCTTGAGGATGGCTTGCGGGCCGAAGACCAAGGCCGCAAAACCCGCACCGGCCAGAAACGGGCCAAAGGGCACGTAACCGCCTTCTCGCAGGTTGTCAAAGACCTTCATGCCAATGCCCACCACGGCACCAATGACGGACGCCATGAGCACCATGGGCACCAATGCCTGCCAGCCGAACCAGGCGCCCAGAGCGGCCAGCAGCTTGAAGTCGCCATAGCCCATGCCTTCCTTGCCCGTGGCCAGCTTGAACAGCCAGTAGATGCTCCACAACGACAGGTAGCCGGCCACAGCGCCCCACAGCGCATCGGTCAGCGGCACGCGGGTCCATTGGAGCGCTGCGGCGATCAGACCGGCCCACAGCAGGGGCAGGGTGATGTCGTCGGGCAGCAAGGTGGTGTCCCAGTCGATGGCGGCCAAGGCCAGCAAGGCGGCGGAAAACCCCCACCACGCCAGGGTGCTCAGGCTCATGCCGTGGCGGTCAAAACAGAAGACAAACAGCGCGCCCGTCAGCAGTTCGATGGCGGGGTAGCGCCAGCCGATGCGCGTGCCACATTCGGCGCAGCGCGCTTTCAGGGCCAGCCAGCTCAGCACCGGGATGTTCTGGTACCAGCGGATGGGCGCATGGCAGCTGGGGCAATGCGAACGTGGCGTGACCAGGTTGAAGGGTTTGCCGGCGTCGGCGGGTGCCTGGCCCGACAGTTCGGCACACTCAGCCGCCCAGCGCCGCTCCATCATCTTGGGCAGGCGGTGGATGACCACATTGAGAAAGCTGCCGATGAGCAAGCCCAGGATGCCCGCCAGCAGCGGGCCAGCCAAACCGATGTCCACCGTCACACCACCTGGCCCAGTTTGAAGATGGGCAGGTACATCGAGACCACGATGCCGCCGATGATGGTGCCCAGGATCACGATGATGATGGGCTCCATCAGGCTGGACAGGCCGGCCACCATGTCGTCCACCTCGGCTTCGTAGAAGTCGGCGGCCTTGCCCAGCATGTGGTCGATGGAGCCGGACTCTTCACCGATGGCGCACATCTGTATCACCATGGACGGGAAGATGTTGGCGTTGGTCATGGCCGCTGTCAGGCTGGTGCCGGTAGAAACCTCTTGCTGGATTTTTTCGGTGGCCACGGCGTAGACGGCGTTGCCCGACGCGCCGCCCACCGAGTCGAGTGCCTCCACCAGCGGCACACCGGCGGCGAACATGGTCGACAAGGTGCGCGTCCAGCGCGCGACCACCGATTTTTCAACCAGCGCGCCAAAGATGGGGATGCGCAACAGCAGCTTGTCCATGAAGTGCTGCATTTTTTCGTTGCGCCGCCAAGCTTGGAAAAAGAAGTAGAGGCCACCTCCAATGATGCCGAAGATCAGCCACCAGTAGGCGACGAAGAATTCGCTCATGGCGATCACGAACAGCGTGGGCGCGGGCAGGTCGGCGCCGAAGGATGAGAACACCTGTTTGAACGCCGGAATCACAAAAATCATGATCACCGTCACCACCACAAACGCCACCACGATCACCGCGATGGGGTACATCAGGGCCGACTTGATCTTGGACTTGATCGCCTCGGTTTTTTCCATGTAGGTGGCCAGGCGGTCCAGCAACTCTTCCAGAATACCGGCCGCCTCGCCCGCTTCCACCAGGTTGCAGTACAGGTTGTTGAAGTACAGCGGGTGCTTGCGGAAAGCCGAACTCAGCGAGGTGCCGGTTTCCACATCGGTGCGCACATCGTTGAGCAGGCGGGTCACGCTGACGTTGGGGTTGCCGCGGCCCACAATATCGAAGGCCTGCAGCAAGGGCACACCGGCTTTCATCATGGTGGCCAGCTGGCGGGTGAAGATGGCGATGTCCTTGGGCTTGATGGACTTGCCCGAGCGCATGCGGCGCTTCTTGATCTTGGTGGGCAGAATGCCCTGACGCCGCAGCGAGGCCTGCACCTGGTTTTCGCCCCCGGCACGCGTTTCACCCCGAACCACCTTGCCATTGCGGTCCTTGCCTTCCCACTCGAACACATACTCCTTGATGTCTTTCGATGCTGCGGTTGCCATGTGGGTCCTCTGGTGTCGGGGGCTTGTGCCGGCGCGTGGGCTCACTCGTTGGTGCAGTTCAGCACCTCTTCGAGTGAGGTAACGCCCAGTTTAACCTTGTGTAACCCTGCTTCGCGCAGGGTGCGCACACCTTCGCGGCGCGCCTGCTCGGCGATTTCGAGCGCGCTGCCGCCGCGCAAGATGATGCGTTGCATGTCTTCGGTGATGGGCATGACCTGGTAGATGCCCACCCGGCCTTTGTAGCCGTTGTTGCAGGCGTTGCAGCCCACTGGTTTGTAAGGGCGCCAGCTGCCGTCCAGTTCTTCGGGTTTGTAGCCGGCGGTCAGCAAGGCGTGCTCCGGCACGGTCAAAGGCACTTTGCACAAGGGGCACAGACGGCGCGCCAAGCGTTGCGCGGTGATCAGGATGACGCTGGACGCGATGTTGAACGGCGCGATGCCCATGTTAATCATGCGCGTGAGCGTGGCCGGTGCGTCGTTGGTGTGCAGGGTGGACAAGACCATGTGGCCGGTCTGGGCCGCTTTGATCGCGATGTCGGCCGTTTCCAGGTCGCGGATCTCGCCCACCATGATCACGTCCGGGTCCTGGCGCAGAAAGGCCTTGAGGGCGGAGGCAAAGGTCAGGCCCGCCTTTTCGTTGACGTTGACCTGGTTGACGCCGGGCAGGTTGATTTCCGACGGGTCTTCCGCCGTCGAAATGTTCACGCCCGGCTGGTTGAGGATGTTCAGACAGGTGTAGAGCGACACCGTTTTGCCCGAGCCCGTGGGGCCGGTGACCAGCACCATGCCGTAAGGCCGGGAAATCGCATCCATCAGCTTTTTCTTCTCATCGGGCTCGTATCCGAGCGCTTCGATGCCCATCTTCGCGCTGCTGGGGTCGAGGATACGGATCACGATCTTCTCGCCAAACAGCGTGGGCAAGGTGCTGACGCGGAAGTCGATCACCTTTTCCGGGCCGACCTTGAGCTTCATGCGCCCGTCTTGCGGCACGCGCTTTTCGGAGATGTCCATCTTGGAGATCACCTTGATGCGCGAGGCCAGTTTGTCCTTGATGGCCACCGGCGGGCTGGCGATCTCGCGCAGCTCGCCGTCGATGCGGAAGCGCACGCGGTAGTTGTGCTCGTAGGGCTCAAAATGCAGGTCAGATGCGCGCATGCTGAAGGCATCGAGCAGCATCTTCTGCAAAAAGCGCACAACAGGTGCGTCTTCCACTTCGGCCGACACCTTGTCCGCAGGCTCGCCGGAGCTCATCTCCACGCTGGATTCGTCGAATTCGAAGTCGCCGCCAACGATGTGATCGATGGCTTCACCCGCCGTGGTGCTGGCGGCATCCACCAGCTTGCTGAGCTTGTCGTACTCGGCAATCACCCAGTCCACGCCCAGCTGGGAGGAGAACTTGATCTTCTCCAGCGCCTGGTGGTCAGACGGGTCGGCGGTGGCGATGGTCAGGCGGTTGCTGCGCTTGCTCAACACCAGAATGCGCGCTTGTTGGCAGACTTTGGGGTCCAACACACCTTCAGGTAGGCGCTTGACGTCCACCGCATCGAGGTCGAGCAGTGGTGCGGCAAAGGCCTGCGACATGGTGTGTGCCAGGTCGGCCGATGACACCGCGCCGCTGCCCACCAGTTCCGAGATGAAACTGGTGCGCTGGGCCTGGGCCTTGGCGTAAATGTCCTCTGCGCGGCGTGCGTCGAGTTTGCCGGCGGCCACCAGCGTGCGCGCCAGGCCTGGCAACGCCATGGTCACGGTGGGGGTGGTGGTCTTGTCGTCTTCAGCCATGGGTGGCAGCCGGCTGCAGGGTGCGGTCCACGGCGGGAGATGTCCACTTTGCAGCTGCTAAAACTGTGCGGCCAACTGGGCGATTAAGGGCAGATGCCTGCATGTTGTCGGTGAATTGACCGAAATTGCTTACCACAAACGCCGGAAAGGTCGAAAATGAAGCTTCGTGTATAGTCCGCACGCTTTTCAACCATTGTGTATGGTTTGTTGCATTCTAGGTGCACATACTGGAGAAATATATGGATTTGCGCAAACTCAAGACCCTGATCGATCTGGTCTCCGAGTCCAACGTGTCGGAACTCGAAATCACGGAAGCCGAAGGCAAGGTCAGGATCGTCAAGAGCGCGCCCGTGGGGGCCGTTGCGCCGATGATGCAGGCGGCGCCGGTGGTGACGCTGGCACCCGCTGCGGCGGCTGCCCAGCCGGCGGTGGCAGCTGCCGAACCGGTGGTGGCCGCCGCTCCGGCCGGCCACGTGGTCAAGTCGCCCATGGTGGGCACCTTCTACCGGGCGTCCAGTCCCGGTGCCAAGCCCTTTGTTGAAGTGGGTGCGTCCATCAAGGAAGGCGAAGCCATCTGCATCGTCGAAGCCATGAAGATCTTGAACGAGATCGAAGCCGACAAAACCGGCACCGTGACCCAGATCCTGGTCGAGAACGGCCAGCCGGTGGAATACGGCCAACCGCTGTTCATCATCGAGTGAGCGGCGCTGCGCCATGTTCAAGAAAATCCTGATTGCGAACCGCGGCGAAATCGCCTTGCGGATTCAGCGCGCCTGCCGGGAGATGGGCATCAAGGCGGTGATGGTCTATTCCGAGGCCGACCGCGACGCCAAATACGTCAAGTTGGCCGATGAGGCCGTGTGCATCGGCCCGGCGCCGTCGGCCCAGAGTTACCTCAACATGCCGGCCATCATTTCGGCCGCCGAGGTGACCGATGCCGAGGCCATCCACCCTGGCTATGGTTTCCTGAGCGAAAACGCCGATTTTGCCGAGCGGGTGGAAAAAAGCGGCTTCAAGTTCATTGGTCCCACCCCCGAATCCATCCGTCTGATGGGCGACAAGGTGTCGGCCAAACAGGCCATGATCCGCGCGGGTGTGCCTTGCGTGCCGGGCTCCGAAGGTGCCTTGCCTGCCGATCCGGCGGTGATCAAGCGCACCGCCAAGGCGATTGGCTACCCGGTCATCATCAAGGCCGCAGGCGGTGGCGGCGGGCGTGGCATGCGGGTGGTGCACACCGAGGCGGCCCTGCTGCACGCGGTGCAGACCACCAAGGCGGAAGCGGGTGCGGCCTTTGGCAACCCCGAGGTGTACATGGAGAAGTTTCTCCAGAACCCGCGCCACATCGAGATCCAGATCCTGGCCGACCAGCACCGCAATGCGGTCTACCTGGGCGAGCGCGACTGCTCCATGCAACGCCGTCACCAGAAGGTGATCGAGGAAGCACCGGCGCCGGGCATCCCACGCCGCCTGATCGAGAAGATCGGTGAACGTTGTGCGGCCGCCTGCAAAAAGATTGGCTACCGTGGCGCCGGCACCTTCGAGTTCCTGTATGAAAACGGCGAGTTCTATTTCATCGAGATGAACACCCGCGTGCAGGTGGAGCACCCGGTGACCGAGTGGATCACCGGCATCGACATCGTGCGCACCCAGATCGCGGTGGCGGCGGGCGAAAAATTGCCCTTCACCCAGCGCCAGATCGTGCTGCGTGGCCACGCCATCGAGTGCCGCATCAACGCCGAAGACCCCTACAAGTTCACGCCGTCGCCCGGCCGTGTCACCACCTGGCACGCGCCGGGTGGCCCGGGTGTGCGGGTCGATTCGCATGTGTACGCCAACTACTTTGTGCCACCCAACTACGATTCCATGGTGGGCAAGATCATCGTGCATGGCGATACCCGCGAGCAGGCGCTGGCGCGCATGAGCACGGCGCTGAGTGAAACGGTGGTCGAGGGCATCCTCACCAACATCCCGCTGCACCGCGAGCTGATGGTGGACGCCAACTTCGTAGCCGGTGGCACCAACATCCACTACCTCGAAGAGTGGCTCTCCAAAAGAGTTCGCTGATGTTTGAACTGACCCTGCTGGCCCCCGAAGACCGCGTCGAGACGCTGAGCGAAGCGCTGGAGGCGCTGGACGCCCTGAGCGTCTCGGTGGAAGACGCCGATGCCTTGACCGAGGCCGAGCAGGCGCTGTTCGGCGAGCCCGGCATGCCGCCGCCCAAGGCCGGTTGGCAGCGTTCGCGTGTGGTGGCCTTGTTCGGTGAAGAGGCCGCAGCGCGTGAAGCGGCAGCGTTGCTGCAGGTGCAGGATTTTTTCGATGGCTGCGAAGTGCTGGCCATCACCACCCTGGCCGACCAGGACTGGGTGCGCCTGACACAGTCGCAGTTTGATCCGGTCGAGATCACGCCCACTTTCTGGATCGTGCCGAGTTGGCACGAGCCGCCGGCCCAGGCGCGCCAGGTCATCCGCCTGGACCCGGGCCTGGCCTTTGGCACTGGCACCCACCCCACCACACGCATGTGCCTGCGCTGGGTGGCCGCGCGCGATCTGGTGGGGCAGCGCGTGCTCGACTACGGTTGTGGCTCGGGCATCCTGGCCATAGGCGCGGCCAAACAGGGTGCAAACGACATCGTGGCGGTGGACATCGATCCTGCTGCCGTGGAATCCACCCGCTTGAACGCGGCCAACAACCACGTGGCCTTGCACGCGGGTTTGCCCGACCAGGCGCAGGGCGTCTACCAGGTGGTGCTGGCCAACATCCTGGCCACGCCGCTCAAGGTGCTGGCGCCGCTGCTCTGTGCTTTTGTTGCCGACGGCGGCCACCTGGTGCTGGCCGGCATCCTGTCGCGCCAGGTCGACGAGCTCAAAGCCGCCTACGCACCCTGGCTGGTGCTGGACGTGGCCGACGAACTGGACGGCTGGGTGCTGATGACCGCACGGCGTGGCTGAGCCAGCATCACGCTGCCCAGGCGATGGCCTGCTGTGATCCGCGCAACCTGAACATGCTCACGGCACCCACCAGTTGTTGCGCCTGCTGACGCAGCTGGTCGGCTGCGGCGGCAGATTCTTCCACCAGGGCCGCGTTCTGCTGGGTCATGTGGTCCAGGTCCTCGATGGCCTGCTGCATCCCCGTCACGCTGTGGGCCTGCTGTGTGCTGGATTGGCTCAGCCGCCCCATCACGCGGCCCACCTCGCCCACGGTGTGGACGATGTCCTGCATCGCCTGGCCGGCGTCGCGCACCAGTGTGGCACCGTCGGCCACCTTGCGCGTGGAGGTCGTGATCAGCTGCCGGATTTCGGCGGCCGCCGCGCCGCTGCGTGTGGCCAGCGTGCGCACCTCCGCCGCCACCACAGCAAAACCACGCCCCAGTTCGCCCGCGCGTGCCGCCTCCACCGCCGCGTTCAGGGCCAGGATGTTGGTCTGAAAAGCGATGCTGTCGATGACGCCGATGATGTCGTTCATGCGCTGGCTGTCCGCGTGCATGCCGTCCATGGTCAACACCACCCGGGTGACCACCTCGCCGCCTTGCTGGGCCGCCGTGGCAGCGCGGGCCGCCAGTTGATCGGCTTCCTGCGTTGCCTGACCGGCTTGAGCGATGTGCTGGCTCAGGGTTTGCATGTCCAGCACCACCTGTTGAAGGCGCTGGGCGCCTTGTTCGGTGCGCTGGCTCAGGTCCATGTTGCCTTGTGCCATCTCGCCCGACACCTCGGAGATGGTGTGGGTGGCTGTCTGAATGCGCCCCAGGCTGGACTGCAGCTGCCCCACCAGCTGACCCAGCGAGGCCATCAGGCTGCTTGCGGGCGCTTGGGGGATGTCCATGTCGAGCTGGCCCGCTGCCAGGTCCGAGAGGACACGCCGCGCGCGCGACGGATCGGCGCCGAGCACCCGGGTGGCGGTGCGCCTTATCCAGACCGTGAAGCCCAGGCAGGTGGCCACACAGGCAACGGTCAGCACCACCACCAGCCAGCCGCCGGTGGCGATCCAGGCCGCCAGTTGTTCGGGCGTGGCTTGGGCCGCCTGTGCGTGCAGCCACCAGGCGCCCAGTCCCACCGCACCGCCGGCGCCGGCCACCATGCCTGTGGGCACCAGCATGGAGAGTGTGAGTTTTTGCGTGTAGTTCATGGCATCTGAAGGCGAAACAAGGGAACCACTTTAGCGGCAACACCCGCCCCATGTGAAGCTGGCCCTGCACAAGGGGTGGCGTGCGCCCCCCTACAATCGCCGGCAATGAGCTTCGTCACCCGATGCCCCGCCTGTGCCACCCATTTCAGGGTGGTGTCCGATCAGCTCAAGATTTCGGATGGGTGGGTGCGTTGTGGGCAATGTGGCGAGGTGTTTGATGCCTCGGCCCATTTGACGCCGTTGCCACCGTCCGCCCCTGAACCAGCCCCCACGGTCGAGGCGCCAGCGGAAACCTGGTCGGCGGTGGTGCCCCCGTCGCCAGAGCCAGAGCCAGAGCCAGAGCCAGAGCCAGAGCCGCCGGTGGTGCCGTTGGCCGAGCCGCCGAGTGCCTTGCCATCCGATGACGATGCGCAGGACTCGATGTACGACCTGCCACCTGCGGCACAGCTGCTGCCGCCATCCGCACCCGAGGCAGACGATCTGGCGGCCAACGAAGCGGTGCTGGCCGCATTCCCCGAGCAGGTGGGGTTTGTGCGCCAGGCGCAGCGCCGCGCTTGGTGGGCGCGCCCAGCGGTGCGATGGGGTCTTGGCGTGCTGAGCCTGCTGTTGTGCGCTGGCCTGTTGTTGCAATGGGTGTTGTTCGAGCGCGATCGGATCGCGGCCCTGCGGCCCGATCTGCGCCCCGCCCTGGAAACCTTGTGCCAGCCGCTTGGGTGCCAGATCGAGCCGTTGCGGCTGGTGCAGGCGTTGAGCATCGACAGCACCACTCTGGCGCGCCGGGGCAACGGCCGCTACGCACTCGAGGTCGTTCTGCGCAACGCCTCGGTGTTCGAGCTCGCCATGCCCGCGCTCGAATTGAGTCTCACCGATGTGCGCGACCAACTGTTGTTGCGTCGCGTGATCCTTCCGGCCGAGTTGCCTGTGGCGCCGGCCACCGTGCCCGCCAACAACACCTTGACCTTGCGCATCGATGTGCTCATCGATGGGCCGGCGGGGGACGCGCTGGCCGGCTACCGGACCCTGGTTTTTTATCCCTGACCGCTCACCTCTTCACACCATGTCCATTTACGTTTGTGGCTCGCTGGCCTTCGACACCATCATGTCTTTTGAGGGGCGTTTTGCCGAGCAGATCCTGCCCGAGCAACTGCACATCCTCAACGTGTCCTTTCTGGTGCCCGCGCTGCGGCGCGAGTACGGCGGTTGTGCCGGCAACATCGCCTACGGTCTGCGCCAGCTCGGGGCAACGGTCACGCCGGTGGCCACGCTGGGCAACGACGGGCAGGACTACCTGGCGCGCCTGAAGGCCTTGGCCATCGACACCAGCCACGTGCAGGTGGCGGGGGCCGAATACACGGCACAGGCCATGATCATGACCGACCGCGACAACAACCAGATCACGGCCTTCCACCCCGGCGCCATGGCGCAGGCCCACCTCAATCCCATTCGGGCAGAGGGAGCAGGCCACATCGGCATCATCGCGCCCGATGGCCGAGAGGCCATGCTGCGCCATGCCGAGCAGTTCCATGCGGCGGGCATCCCGTTTGTGTTCGACCCTGGTCAGGGCCTGCCCATGTTCGACGGCGCCGAGCTGCGCCATTTCATCGAGCTGGCCGATTGGGTGGCGGTCAACGATTATGAAGGGCACATGCTCAGCGAGCGCACCGACTGGAGCCTGGGCGAGGTGTCGCAACAGGTGCGTGGTCTGGTGGTGACGCTGGGTGAACACGGTGTGGATCTCTGGGAACAAGGCCAGGCCCATCGTGTGACGGGCGAGCGTGCCGAACAGGTGCTCGATCCCACAGGGTGCGGCGATGCGTTCCGTGCGGCCTTGCTGTGGGGCTTGTCTCAGGGGTGGTCCCTGGCGCGTTGTGCGGCGCTGGGCAACCGGATGGGCGCGCGCAAAATTGCCAGCCGGGGTCCGCAGAACTACCAACTCAGCGACGCTGACCGCAACGTGGCGCCCTGACCATGAAAAAAGCCCGGTGCAATGCACCGGGCTTTTGGCTTTCAGCGAGGCCTGAAATCAGGGTTTGCTGGAAGTGGGGAAAGGCCATGCGGCCTGCGGGTTCAGCGTGGTTTGTGCTGCGGGTGCAGGGGCAGGCTTGGCGGGCGCCTTTTTCGCGGCGGCTTTTTTGGCGGGAGCGGCTTTCTTCGCCGGTGCAGCGGCCTTTTTGGGCGCAGCGGCCTTCTTCGCCGGAGCTGCCGCCTTTTTGGGCGCAGCGGCCTTCTTCGCCGGAGCTGCCGCCTTTTTGGGCGCAGCGGCCTTCTTCGCCGGAGCTGCCGCCTTCTTGGCTGGAGCGGCCTTCTTCGCCGGAGCCGCCGCCTTCTTGGCCGGAGCGGCCTTCTTCGCCGGAGCCGCCGCCTTCTTGGCCGGAGCGGCCTTCTTCGCCGGAGCTGCCGCCTTCTTGGCCGGAGCGGCCTTCTTCGCAGGCGCTGCCGCCTTCTTGGCCGGAGCGGCTTTCTTCGCCGGAGCGGCTTTCTTTGCCGCAGCTTTTTTCGCAGTTGCCATGTTGTTCTCCTTGATCAAGTTGCACAGTGCACCACACGCCCCAGGATGGACGTGCAGCGATTCAGCGGGTTGGGAGCCGGTGGATGCATGCCACTTGTGGTGCCCAGCGCGTTGAATGGGGAGACAAAACCCGCGCGCGGCGTTGCCACAGCGTGTTGGTCGGGTTTTGAAAATGAAGGCCGCATGTGAAGAAGGCGTGGTCTTGTCCGGTCAGTCCCAGGACAGGGCGCCGCCCGATTGGTACTCGATCACACGGGTTTCGAAGAAGTTGCGTTCCTTCTTGAGGTCGATCATCTCGCTCATCCAGGGGAACGGATTCTCTTCGTTGGGGAACAGGGCTTCGAGGCCAATCTGCGTGGCGCGCCGGTTGGCGATGTAGCGCAGGTAGCCCTTGAACATGGAGGCGTTGAGGCCCAGCACGCCACGTGGCATGGTGTCCTCGGCGTAGCGGTACTCCAACTCGACCGCCTTCTCGAACAGCGCCTTGATCTCGGCCTTGAACTCGGCCGTCCACAGGTGCGGGTTCTCCAGCTTGAGCTGGTTGATCAGGTCGATGCCGAAGTTGCAGTGCATGGACTCGTCGCGCAGGATGTACTGGTACTGCTCGGCGGCACCGGTCATCTTGTTCTGGCGGCCCAGGGCCAGGATCTGCGTGAAGCCGACGTAGAAGAACAGGCCTTCCATCAGGCAGGCAAAAACGATCAGCGACTTCAGCAGCGTCTGGTCGTTTTCGGGCGTGCCGGTCTTGAAGGACGGGTCCATGATCGCCTCGATGAAGGGGATCAGGAACTGGTCCTTGTCGCGGATCGAGGCAACTTCGTTGTAGGCGTTGAAGATCTCGCCTTCGTCCAGGCCCAGCGACTCGACGATGTACTGGTAGGCGTGGGTGTGGATGGCTTCTTCAAAGGCCTGGCGCAGCAGAAACTGGCGGCACTCGGGCGCGGTGATGTGGCGGTAGGTGCCCAACACGATGTTGTTGGCGGCCAGCGAGTCGGCGGTGACGAAGAAGCCGAGATTGCGCTTGACGATGCGGCGCTCGTCTTCGCTCAGACCGTTGGGGTCCTTCCAGGTCGCGATGTCACGCGACATGTTGACCTCTTGTGGCATCCAGTGGTTGGCACAGGTGGCGAGGTATTTTTCCCAGGCCCACTTGTACTTGAAGGGCACCAGCTGGTTGACGTCGGTCTGGCCGTTGATGATGCGTTTGTCGGCGGCCGAGACGCGGCCACCGGCGTGTGCGCTGCGCGGGGCAACGGCCGCTTGGGCCAGTGCCTGCGCGTGGGCCGAAGCCTGTGCGGCGGCCAGCGAAGCGGAGGCGGGAGAGGGGGTGTGCATCGCCAGAGACGGCGAGGCGGTCACACCGCTGGGGCTGTTCGATGCCGGCGGCGTGTGGGTGCGTTGCGGTGAGGGCGTGACTTCGTCGTCCCAGGTCAGCATATCGGTTTCCAAGTGTGCGAATTATCAAAGCTGCGAATCGAAAAGCAAAGCGGCATCTCGATCCATCGCGCGTGTTTGTTGTGTGGGTGCATCGAAAAAAGGCACAAGCACATGCGACACCTGAGTGACCACATGTGCCGTGCCTTGAGTCATGTCACTGGCAGGCTTCGCAGCCCGCGTCGTCGATGGCCGAGAAGGTCACGTCGGTGGCCGCCACCACAGCCACAGGGGCTGCCACGTTGGATGCCGCCATCGCGTTGTGCGCGCCACCAGAACCCCCCATGGGCACCGCATTGAGCTGCCCCGTGCGACCGGTGGATTTCTCCACGTGGGTGGCGCTGCGGGTGCGCAGGTAGTAGGTGGTTTTGAGGCCACGCAGCCAGGCCAGCTTGTAGGTGTCGTCGAGCTTCTTGCCCGAGGCGCCGGCCATGTAGATGTTGAGCGATTGCGCCTGGTCGATCCACTTCTGGCGGCGTGCGGCGGCTTCCACCAGCCAGTGTGTGTCGACTTCAAAAGCGGTGGCGTACAAAGCTTTGATGTCTTGTGGCACACGGTCGATGGGCAGCAGCGAGCCGTCGAAGTGTTTGAGGTCCATCACCATCACGTCGTCCCACAGGCCCAGGCGCTTCAAGTCCTTGACCAGGTAGCCGTTGATGACGGTGAACTCGCCCGACAGGTTGGACTTGACCGAGAGGTTGCCGAAGGACGGCTCGATGGACGCGTCCACACCAATGATGTTGGAGATGGTGGCGGTGGGCGCAATGGCCACGCAGTTGGAGTTGCGCATACCGTCCTGTGCGATTTTGACGCGCAGCGCATCCCAGTCCAACGTGGCAGAGCTGTCGGTTTCGACGTAACCACCGCGCTGTTCGGCCAGCAGGTTCAGCGAGTCCAGCGGCAGGATGCCACGGTCCCACAGCGAGCCCTTGTAGCTGCTGTACTTGCCCCGCTCCTTGGCCAGCTCGGTCGATGCCCAGTAGGCGTGGTAGCACACGGCTTCCATGGAGCGGTCGGCAAATTCCACTGCTGCCTCCGATGCGTAAGGCACACGCAGCTGGTACAGCGCGTCCTGGAATCCCATGATGCCCAGGCCCACAGGACGGTGGCGCAGGTTGGAGTCGCGCGCCTTCTTGACCGCGTAGTAGTTGATGTCGATCACGTTGTCCAGCATGCGCATCGCGGTGGCGATGGTGCGCTTGAGCTTGTCCTGATCGATCTGGCCGTCCTTCAGGTGTTGGGCCAGGTTGACCGAGCCCAGGTTGCAGACGGCGGTTTCCGTGTCGCTGGTGTTGAGCGTGATTTCGGTGCACAGGTTGGACGAGTGCACCACGCCCACGTGCTGCTGCGGGCTGCGCACGTTGCAGGCGTCCTTGAAGGTGATCCAGGGGTGGCCGGTCTCGAACAGCATCGAGAGCATCTTGCGCCACAGGTCAGACGCAGGCACCTGGCGGTAGGGCTTGATCTCGCCGCGCGCGGCCTTTTCTTCGTAGGCCACATAGGCCTTTTCAAAGGCGGTGCCGAACAGGTCGTGCAGATCGGGCACGTCGTTGGGCGAGAACAGGCTCCACATGCCTTTTTCCATCACGCGTTTCATGAACAGGTCGGGAATCCAGTTCGCCGTGTTCATGTCGTGGGTGCGGCGGCGGTCGTCGCCGGTGTTCTTGCGCAGCTCCAGGAATTCTTCGATGTCCAGGTGCCAGGTTTCCAGGTAGGTGCACACGGCACCCTTGCGTTTGCCACCTTGGTTCACGGCCACGGCGGTGTCGTTGACCACCTTGAGGAAGGGCACCACGCCCTGCGATTCGCCGTTGGTGCCCTTGATGTGGGAGCCCAGGGCGCGCACACGGGTCCAGTCGTTGCCCAGGCCACCGGCAAACTTGCTCAGCAGCGCGTTTTCCTTGATGGACTCGTAGATGCCGTCGAGGTCGTCGGGCACCGTGGTCAGGTAGCAGCTGGAGAGTTGCGAGCGCAGCGTGCCGCTGTTGAACAGCGTGGGGGTGGACGACATGAAGTCGAACGAGGACAGCACCTCGTAGAACTCGATGGCGCGCGCTTCGCGGTCGATTTCGTTGAGCGCCAAGCCCATGGCCACGCGCATGAAGAAAGCCTGTGGCAGCTCGATGCGGGTCTTGCGCACGTGCAAGAAGTAGCGGTCGTACAGGGTTTGCAGGCCCAGGTAATCAAAGCCCTGGTCGCGCTCGGCCTTGAGGGCGGCGCCCAGGCGCTTGAGGTCGAACTGCAGCAGCTTTTCGTCGAGCAGTTCGTTTTCCACGCCCTTCTTGATGAAACCGGGGAAGTAGTCGGCGTAGCGCGCGGCCATGTCGGCAGGCAACACCTCTTCGCCCAACACCTCCTTGACGATGGTGTGCAGCAGCAGGCGCGCGGTGGCGTAGGTGTAGTCGGGGTCTTTTTCGATCAGGGTGCGGGCCGCCAGGATGGAGGCCTTGTGCACCTCTTCCAGCGGCACGCCGTCGTACAGGTTGCGCAGGGTTTCGGTGACGATGGGCTCGGGCTTCACGTCAGCGCCCAGGTTGGCGCAGGCACCGGCGATGAGGGTTTGCAGGTGGCCCATGTCCAGCGGCACGCGCTGGCCGCCATCGGTGACGTGCAGTTGTGGTGCGGCAGCGGCAGCGGGCACGCCTTGCTGGGCGCGTTCTTGCGCGCGGCGCTCGCGGTACAGCACATAGGCACGCGCCACTTCGTGGTGGCCGCTGCGCATCAGGCCCAGTTCCACCTGGTCTTGCACGTCTTCGATGTGGAAGGTGCCACCGCTGGGGCGCGAACGCATGAGCGCGCGCACCACGGCCTGCGTGAGCTGGTCCACGTCTTCACGCACGCTGGCCGAAGCGGCGCCCTGGGTGCCATGCACCGCCAGGAAAGCCTTCATCAGCGCCACCGCGATCTTGTTGGGCGCAAACGGCACCACCGCGCCATTGCGGCGGATGATCTGGTAATGCGACAGCGCGTCTGCGCTTTGAGCGCGGCTTGCCTGGGTCGCCGCAGGCTGGGCGGCCAGGGACGCGTGGGTGGGGCTGGATTCGGTGATCTGCATGGGCTTCCTCTTGGGATGTTGTTGGGCCTGGCGCTGTCGATGGGGGTGTCTCAGCGGCGGATGTTCGGCGTGGTCGAGAATCTCGGAAGGCACTATAGCTAGTGTGTCAACTTCCGACAAGCCACTACAGGTAGTGTATCGACCCAGTTTTCAATAGGCAAAAAAAGACGCGCTTCGGCGAGAAAAAACGGCTGTTTCTGCGCGGGCCTGTGGGCGCCAATGGCCAAGCCTGTGTGCGTGTTGGAAACGGCTTGCCACGGGCCTTGGAGCGCCATTTGCCGCTGTACCCCGCACCGTGCTTGGGCTTTGGGTGGCCTTCGGTGCGTGGGGGCTGCGCGGGCCTTTCCAGGTCGGGGCTGCCGCTATTGGGGAAAACACCGGGCCGGCCACGCCAGCCGGTTTTGCAGCTGGGCCCAGTCAAAGCCGGCGCCTGGGTCGGCCTTGCGACCGGGGGCCACGTGTTCGTGGCCGGCCACCGCGCGCACGGGGTAACGCCGGGCCAGGCGCTGGCACAGGTCGACCAGTGCGCCGTATTGCGCGGGCTCAAACAGGCCACCTTCCAGCCCTTCGAGCTCGATGCCGATGGAGAAATCGTTGCAGTTGTCGCGTCCCGCCCAGTGCGAGCGGCCGGCGTGCCACGCGCGCTGGTCGCAGGCCACAAACTGGACCACCTCACCGTTGCGCCGGACCAGGAAGTGGGCCGACACCTCCATGCCCCTGATGGTCTGGAAATAGGGGTGGGCGTCCCAATCCAGCCGGTTGCAGAACAGGGCTTCGATTTCGCCGCCACCAAAACAGCCCGGTGGCAGGCTGATCGAGTGCACCACGATCAGCGAGATGTCGGTCGGGTCGGGTCGGGGGCCGAAGTTGGGCGACGGCACGTGGCGCACCCCCGGCAGCCAGTGGGGCGCCACCTCACTCGTCATGGTCCACGGCGTCTTTGGGCATGGGAATTTGCAGGCGCTGGATGCGGTAGCGGATTTGCCGCAGGTTCAGGCCCAGGCGGGTGGCGGCCAACGTGCGGTTGTAGTTGGCCTCACGCAGCGCACGCACCAGCACCTCGCGTTCCTGCTGGTCCAGAAAAGCCTGCAGGTCCGACGGTGCGGCGGCGGGCGGCGCTGCGGCCTCGGGCAGGGCCTCGTCGCTGGCCGTTGGTGGGGCGTCAGGCGTCGGTGTCTCGGCCCATTCGCCGGCCCCGTCGCTGAGGTCGTTCAGGGTGATGATCTGTCCGTCGCACAGGGCCAGCGCGCGGTGCAGCAGGTTCTCCAGCTCGCGCACGTTGCCGGGCAGCGGATGGTGGTTCAGCCAGTCCTGGGCCAGCGGGTCCAACAGGGGCAGGTGCTGGCCCGACTCGGTGCAGATGCGGCGCAGCAGCGCCTGCACCAGCTGGGGCAGGTCTTCGCGTCGTTCGCGCAGGGCAGGCATGCGCACCTCGATCACGTTGAGCCGGTAGAACAGGTCTTGGCGGAAGTGACCGGCCTTGACCTCAGCGGCCAGATCTTTGTGCGTGGCACTGACCAGGCGCACGTCGATGTTGTCTTCCTGCACGGCGCCCAGTGCGCGCACCTGGCGCTCCTGCACCACGCGCAGCAGCTTGGCCTGCATGGCCAGCGGCAGATCACCGATTTCGTCCAGAAACAGCGTGCCGCCGTGGGCCGCCTGGAAGTAGCCTTCGCGGTCTTGTGATGCGCCGGTGAAGGCGCCTTTGCGCACACCAAAAAATTCGGCCTCGATGAGCGACTCGGGAATGGCGCCGCAGTTGACCGCCACAAATGGGCCGCTGGCGCGGTGGCTGCAACCGTGCAGGGCGCGCGCGACCAGCTCTTTGCCGGTGCCCGACTCGCCCTGCACCAGCACCGGTGCCATGCTGCGCGCCACCCGCTCGATGCGCTGGCGCACCGCCACCATGGGTGCCGACACGCCCACGATGCGGGCCAGCGGCGGTGCGCCGCTTGCGTCCGGTGACGGCACGGCGCTGGCCCCCCGTGTGGCCAGCGGACCGCTGCCCGGCATGCTCTGCAGGGCCGAGGCCACCACGCTGCGGAACTGCTTGAGGTCCACCGGTTTGGTCAGGTAGTCGAAGGCGCCGCATTTCAGGGCTTCCACCGCGTTTTCGGCCGAACCGTGGGCGGTGATGACGATGGCGCGCTCGTTGCGCTGGGCCCGGCTGATTTCGCGCAGCAGCTCGATGCCCTGGCCGTCCGGCAGGCGCATGTCGGTGATGATGGCGTGAAAGCGCCGGCCTTCGAGGGCGGCGCGTGCCTCGCGCAGGTCCTGAGCGGCTTCCACCCGGTAGCCCTCGCGCAGCAGCGTGAGCTCGTAGAGGGTGCGCAGATCGGGCTCGTCATCGACGACCAGAATCTCGAAGGGCGGGGTGGTGGACATGGTCAGGCTTGGGGCGCGAGGCGGTTCAGGCGCGGCAGATCGACGGCAAATTCATTGCCATCGCGTTGCTCCAGCAGGCTGCGCTGGTAGCTGATGTGGGCACCATAACGCTCGCACAGTTCACGGCAAATGTACAAGCCCAACCCGCTGCTGCGGCTCTCGGAGGAAAAGAAGGGCTCAAACAGGTGGCGGCGCACGCCCGCATCCAGCGGTTGGCCGTCGCTCCACACGCTCAGGCGCACCCGGTGCAAGCCCACCGGCACGGTGCTCACCAGAATGCAGGCGGGCGTGCCGCTGGCGTAGCGCAAGGCGTTGTCCAGCAGGTTGACCAGCAGGCGCCGCAGGTGCTCGGGGTCGAAGCCCACATGTACCTGTGGGCAGTGTGCGCGCACCTCCACCAGCGGCTGGCAGCCATTTTGTTGTGCCCAGTCGTGGGTGATGGTGTGGGTGTGCAGATCCAGCGGCAGGGCCGGGCCCTGGCCCGTCGATGCCATGCCGGGCTCCAGCCGCGCCACGTTGAGCACATCGTCCACGATGCGGGCCAGCCGTTGCGCGTTCTGTCCGATCATGGCCGTGAGCCGGCGTTGGGTGGGCGCCTGCAGCTCTTCGTCGAGCAGGGCGTTGGCCTGCGAGATGGCCGCCAGCGGGTTGCGAATTTCGTGCGCCACGGCGGCCGACATGCGGCCCATGGCCGCCAGTTTTTCGGTGCGCACACGCGCTTCCATCTCGCGCAGGTCTTCCAGAAAGACCACGCACAGGTGCTCGGAGGCCTCGCCATGTTGCCCAGTCAGGTGGGTGCGCGCGAGCAGCTTGCGGTTGACACCCTGGCCGAGGTCAAGCCGCACCTCCTCCTCCATGGCGGTGCCGGTGGCAAAGGTGCGCTGCACCAGTTGCAGAACGGCCTGCCAGGCTTGTGGACTGCCCAGATCGACGGCGTTCGACGCGTCCACCGGGACGCCTTCGGTGTGCAACATGGCTTCGGCGGCCGGGTTGGCATGCCGTGCGCGGCCTTGCTGGTCAATCACCAACACCCCCTCGGACAAGCCCTCGATCACCAGTTCGTTCACCCGTGCTTGCGTGCGCGCGGCACGCTGGCTGCTCTGGGCCAGCGCCTCCTCGCGCGCCAGGCGCAGTGCCAGCTGGTTGGCCAGCAGCGCGACCAGAAAAAAGCCGGTGCCGGTCAGCCCGGTCTGCAACAGCCGGGTGGTCGATTCGGCGCCACTGGACAGCAGGTTCCAGCCCGTGTCGAACAGCAGGAACAGCGTGACAGCTGCTGCGGTGGCCAGGCTCAACAACAGCGTGCCCAGCACCGATGCCAGCAGCAAAGGCAGCACAAACAGCGGCGTGTAGTTGAAGTTGCCTTGCTGGAAAAACTGCAGGCAGCCGAAGGCCGTGATGTCGATGACCAACGTCCAGATCCAGCGCAGATCGACCCGGCGCCCACCATCGCTGCGTGGCGCCCACCGCAACGAGGCCAGGGTGGACACGAGGTAGGCGGCCGTCAGCCCCACCAGCCAGGGCGTGCTGCTGCCAGCCATGGTGTTGACCCAGGCCTGCAGCCCCAGCAACACCACTGCCACCAGCACCCGGGCCTGCATGAAAGCGGTCCACAGGCGGTTGAAGGACTGAGCGTGGGTGTCGCCGGGTGCCTGTGCACCGTGGTCGGACGGCTGGAACCAGCTGGGCACGAAGGTCGATGCCGCATCGGTTCGGTTCATGTCAGGGCCTCATGCCTCGTGTTGACGCAGGTGGTCCTGACTGCAGTAGGTGCCTCGCGCGCCTGCCACAGCGTCCAGGGCCGGGAGGTGCAGGCCACAGTGCGCACAAGACACCATCTCGGCCGGGGGCTGTGCTGCTGGCGGCGGCATGGGCGCCTGAGGCGCGGGCGGCTCGTCGCGGGCTTCTTCGGCGCGGTTGCGCCGCCACAGCCAGACGCCGGCCAGCACCACCAGGATGACCAGCACGAACTTCATGCGCGTTGCAGCAACACTTCGAGCACGAAGCGCGACCCCACGTAACCCAGCAGCAGCAGACCCGCGCCCGCGTACAACACGCGCACGGCGGTGCGGCCACGCCAACCCAGGCGCCAACGGCCCCACAACAGCACGGCGGTGGTCAGCCAGGCCAGCAGCGAAAACACGGTCTTGTGGTTCCAAACCCAGCCGCCGGTGAGCTCGTGGGCAAACCAGCCGCCGACCAGCAACGTGGCGCTCAGCAGCACAAAACCCGCACCCACAAAACGGAAGGTGAGGCCTTCCAGTGCCAGCAGGGGCAGACCAGGCGAGGCATCGCGGCCGGTGCGCATGGCCTGTTCGGCCCGGCGCATCAGCCAGGCGTGGAACACGGCCAGCGCAAACATGGCGTAGGAGGCCACGCCCAGTGCCCAGTGCACCGGCAGCCACTGGGTGGGCAGGTTGTGCTGGTCGCTGCCGGGAAACACCCAGGCCAGCAGCACCGCCAACGTGCCCAGGCCGGCCAGCGCCAGGGTGGATTGCAAGCGCGGGTAGACCCAGGTTTCCACGGCATAGACCGCCAACACCAGCCACGCGGTGACCGACAAGGCCGGTGCAAAGCCGAATTTGGGCGGATCGGCGCTGAAGCCGGCGATCAGGGCCGCCGCGTGCAGCAGCCATGTGGCGCTCATCAGGGTCCGCTGTGCAGGGGCCTGCCAGCGCAGGCGTCCCAGGGCCAGCGCGGCATAGCCCAGCGCGGCCGCCAGGGCCAGCGCGGTGTTCCACCAGGGGCTCGCGGCTAAAATCATCCGCACAGTTTAACGGTCCCGTCCCACCCGACGCGGCGCCGCTGCCGCCCGCAGGCGGCTTTCCAACCGGTTTTCATCATGGCCTCAGCCCTCTCCGAAAAACTCTCACGCATCGTCAAGGAAATGCGCGGCCAGGCCCGCATCACCGAAGCCAACGTGGCCGACATGATGCGCGAGGTGCGCCTGGCCCTGTTGGAGGCCGACGTGGCCCTGCCGGTGGTGCGCGATTTTGTGGCCCGCGTGAAAGAGAAGGCGCTGGGCCAGGAGGTGGTGGGCTCGCTCACGCCGGGTCAGGTGCTGGTGAGCGTGGTCAACCGCGAGCTGGCCGCCACCATGGGCCAGGGCGTGGCCGACATCAACCTCGCTGCCCAGCCGCCGGCGGTCATCCTGATGGCAGGCCTGCAAGGCGCCGGCAAAACCACCACCACCGCCAAGCTGGCCAAACACCTGATCGAGAAGCGCAAGAAAAAGGTGCTGACCGTTTCGGGCGACGTCTACCGCCCGGCGGCCATCGAGCAGCTCAAAACCGTGACCAAACAGGCGGGCGCCGAGTGGTTCCCCAGCACGCCAGACCAAAAACCGGTGGACATCGCCCACGCCGCGCTGGATTACGCGCGCAAACGCCATTTCGACGTGCTGCTGGTGGACACCGCCGGCCGCTTGGCCATCGACGAAGCGCTGATGCTTGAAATCAAGCAGCTGCACGCCACGCTCAACCCGGTGGAGACGCTGTTTGTGGTGGATGCCATGCAGGGTCAGGATGCGATCAACACCGCCAAGGCCTTCAAGGAAGCGCTGCCGCTGACCGGCATCATCCTCACCAAGATGGACGGCGATTCGCGGGGTGGCGCGGCGCTGTCGGTGCGTGCCATCACCGGCGCGCCCATCAAGTTTGCCGGTGTGTCCGAGAAGATCGACGGGCTGGAGGTGTTCGATGCCGAGCGCCACGCTGGGCGCATCCTGGGCATGGGCGACATCGTGGCGCTGGTCGAGCAGGTCACCGCCGGTGTGGACATGGCGCAGGCCCAGCGCCTGGCCGCCAAGGTCAAGAGCGGCGAGGGATTTGACCTTGACGACTTCCTCGACCAGATCCGCCAGATGAAAAAGATGGGCGGCCTCTCCAGCTTCATGGACAAGCTGCCCAGCGCCATGGCCGCCAAGGCCAGCGAGGCCGACCTGAGCCGCGCCGAGAAAGACATCAAGCGCAAGGAAGGCATCATCTGCAGCATGACGCCGCTGGAGCGCCGCAAGCCCGACGTCATCAAGGCCACGCGCAAGCGCCGCATCGCCGCCGGGGCGGGCGTCCACGTGCAAGAGGTCAACCGCCTGCTCAAGGAGTTCGAGCAGATGCAGGGCATGATGAAGAAGATGAAGGGTGGCGGCCTCATGAAGATGATGAAGCGCATGGGCGGCCTGCCAGGCATGGGCAAGGGCATGCCCAAGTTGCCGGGCATGTGACGTGCTCGTCTGGCTGGAGGCCACATTGGCCCTGCTGGCCTTGGCCGTGGCGTTGAGTCTGCGGCCCTGGCGCATGCTTCAGGGCGGGGCGCTCACGCCGTGGATGGCCACCATCGTGTTTTTGCCGCTGCTGTGGCTGTTGCCACAACGCATGCCACCCGGCTTGGCTGTCCAGTTCTCGGGCGCCTGTTTGCTGGTGCTGATGGTGGGCTGGCCATTGGCGGTGCTGGCTTTGTGTGTGGTCGCGTTGGTGGTGTGGGCCTTGGGTTCACTGAGCGCGGTGGCCGTGCTCTCGCAACTGGTGTGGGTGGGGTTGGTGCCCGCCACGCTCGCGCTGCTGTTGGGTGCGGCCCTGCGGCGCTGGTTGCCGCCCAACCCGTTTGTGTATGTGCTGGGCCGAGGTTTTCTGGGCACGGCAGCCTGTGTGTTTGTGGCCGGTGCGGTGCAAGAACTGCTGTACCGCCTGGTGGGCCAGGTGGGTTTGGAGCAGGCCCTGGTGGCGCACTGGCTCATGGCATGGGGCGACGCGTTTTTGACCGGTATGGGTGCGGCCATCTTCGTGGCTTTCGCCCCGCAGTGGTTGGCCACCTGGTCGGACACGCGCTACTTGCGCCCACCCGAGCCGTGACACTATGGCGGCCATAGCCTGATCAACCAGCAGCCAAACGCTCAAAAAAGTAAAATTGCGACGTGCTGCAACAACGAACCCTCAAATCCCTCACCCGCGCCGTGGGCGTCGGCCTGCACAGTGGCCAGCGTGTGGAGCTGACGCTGCGCCCGGCGCAGCCCGACACCGGCATTGTGTTCCGCCGTGTGGACCTGCCCGAGCCGGTGGACATCCCGGTGTCGGCCACGTCGGTCACCGATACCCGCCTGGCGTCCACCATCTCGCGCGATGGCGCCCGGGTGCACACCATCGAGCACCTCATGAGCGCCTGTGCCGGGCTGGGCATCGACAACCTCTACGTCGACATCACGGCCGAGGAAGTGCCCATCCTCGACGGCTCGGCCGCCTCCTTTGTGTACCTGCTGCAGAGCGCCGGCATCGCGCTGCAAAACGCGCCCAAGCGTTTCATCCGCGTGCTCAAACCGGTGGAAGTGCGCGAAGGCGAGGGCAAAAACGTCAAGTGGGCCCGGCTGGAACCGTACCACGGCTACAAGCTCAGCTTCGAGATCGAGTTTGACCACCCCGCCGTCAACGCCACCGGGCAACGGGTCGAGTTCGACATGGGCAGCGGCCAGTACGCGCGCGAAATCGCCCGCGCCCGCACCTTCGGCTTCACGCGCGACGTGGAAATGATGCGCGCCAACGGCCTCGCCCTGGGCGGTGGCCTGGACAACGCCATCGTGATGGACGACGTCAAGGTGCTCAACGCGGACGGCCTGCGTTACAGCGACGAATTCGTCAAACACAAAATCCTCGACGCCATTGGCGACCTGTATGTGGTGGGCAAGCCGCTGCTGGCGGCCTACAGCGCCTTCCGTTCGGGGCATGGGCTCAACAACCAGTTGTTGCGGGCCTTGCTGGCCCAGCCAGACGCCTTTGAGGTCGTCGATTTCGAACACCGTTCCCAGGCCCCGCGCGGTTTTGCCGAACCCGCGCCGGCATGGTGAAGCGCCTGATCTGAGGCCGCACACCCATGTTGCTGTTCCGCTGGGCCATGATGTTCCTGCTGCTGGTGGCGGGCGTGTCGTTCGCGTTTTACATCGGCACCGGCCAGGCCAAATACCGCCTTTTTGGTCTGCGTGTGCTCAAGTGGACGGTGATCGCGGCGCTGGGCTTCTTTGGCGTGCTCTTTCTTGAGCGTCTGGCCTGATGGTGACCCCCACGTTCCTCCGCTGCGCGGGTCACTGCCCCCCGAGGGGGCTGTTGCGCCTTGGGGCGGCCCGGCGGCGCAACTGATGCCGACGTCAGGAAACTTGCGCAGCATCCTCGCGATGCTGGGTGCGGTGGCTTTTTTCTCGGTCATGGACACCGTGCTCAAGCTGCTGTCGGCCCATTACCCGGCTTTGCAGGTGGCCGCCTTGCGTGGCCTCACCGCGATGCCGCTGGTGGTGCTCTACGTGGCCTGGCGGCGCGAAGGCCACACCTTGCTCAAGATCCGCTGGCCCTTGCACCTGTTGCGCGGCGTCATCGGGGTGCTCATGCTCAGCCTGTTCACCTTCGCGCTGCGCGAGCTGCCACTGGCCGAGGCTTACACCATCTTCTTTGTCGCGCCGCTGCTGATCACGGTCCTGTCCATCCCGGTGCTCAAGGAGCGCGTGCGCCCCGCCCACTGGGGCGCCATCGCGGTCGGTCTGGTTGGGGTGGTCATCGCCTTGCAGCCGCAGGGCGAGGGCTTTTTCACCTGGGGCGCGTTGGCGGTGCTGGCTGCCGCGCTGTGTTACTCCGTCTCGGCCATCACCGGGCGCCTGCTCAGCCGCACCGATTCGGCCGTGAGCCTGGTGTTCTGGTCCATGGCCATGATCGCGGTGGGCGCCGGCGTGCTGGCCTGGCCGAACTGGGTGCCGGTGCGGGCCGAGCACAGCTGGTTGTTGCTCGCTTTGGCTGGCACGGGTTTCATTGCCCAGCTGTGCATCACCGAAGCCTTCCGCCATGGCCAGGCGTCGGCGGTGGCGCCATTTGAATACACCGCCCTGGCCTGGGGTGCCGGCATCGACTGGCTGCTGTGGCACACCCTGCCACAAGCCCACACATTGACCGGCGCTGCCATCATCATCGCCAGCGGCCTGTACCTCATCCACCTGGAGCGGGGGCGGAACACGGCCTTGCCGCCTTGAGTTGTCTCAAGCCTGGCGCCAGTTCTCGATGCGCAGGCCGCCCACCCGCAAGAACTCCGACACGTTGGATGTGACAACCACCAGCCCACGCGCCAGCCCGCAGCCCGCGATCTGGCAGTCGTAAGGGCCTATGGGGCGGCCTGTCTGTCGCAGCGCCGCGCGCAGGCTTGCCGCCGCTTTGGCGTCGGCTTCTTCAAATGGCAGTGTGGTGATGGACGAGAGAAAGGCGTTGAGGACCGGTGCCAGTTTGTGGGCGCGCTGTGGGTTCAGCAGCAGACCGTAGTCGATTTCCATGCGCGTGACCACCGACACCGCAATCTCGTCTGGCGGCGTGCTTTTCATCGTTGTGAGCACCGCCGCGTCACCCCGCACAAAATCGCTCACGGTGCAGGTGTCGAGCAGGTACTTCATGCCAGTGGGTCGTCCAGTGCGGGCGCCAGGTCGGTTCGTCCCGCTTCGAACGGAGGCATGTCCGGGCTGCCGGTGTGTGACAGCACGGCCGCTGGCCATTGTGGCTGGTGGCGGCGTGCGAGCCACTCCTGCACCGCACGGCGGATCACAGCGTTGCGGTTCTCACCCGCCTGTTGGGCGGCCTCGGTCAAGCGCTGCCCGGTTTGATCGTCGAGATAGATGTTGAAGTGCATGCTGGCCTCTTTATCACACGTCGATATGTTATATCGCGGTGGGAGGTGATGTCCAGCCAGGGATGGATCAGTCCATGGCCTGCTGCACCAAGCCCGCCAGCAACCGTGCCTCCTCGCGCTGTTCGCCCAGCAAGCCGGCCACCGTACCCTCGCGGTCGGCCAGGGCTTCGTCCTGGCTGAGTTTGTGTTTGCCTTCCAGTCGCTCGATAGTGATTTCGATGCCCACGATGGCGCGCAGCAGGCGGTCGATGTAGGCGGTGGGCGCATCGGCCACGCGCCAGGGCTTGGGGCGGGCCGCTTCCTGGGCCTGTGTGAGGCGTTCCAGCATGGCCAGCAGCCAGTCGCGGTCGTTTATGGCGCGCGCCACGCCGTGGGCGTGGATCACCACGTAATCCCAGGTGGGCACCACCTCGCCGTGGGCCGTTTTGCCCGGGTACCACGCCGGTGTGATGTAGGCCTGTGGCCCTTGGAACATGACCACCGACGGCGCCGTGGGGTGCAGATCACGCCACACGCCGTTCGCCCGCGACACGTGCCCGATCAGGGTGCCGTGGGGGCCTCGGCTGCGGTCCAGCACAAAAGGAATGTGGTTGGCGATCAAGCCCTCGGTGCCGGTGCACACCCAGGCGCCCAGCGGGTGTTCGTCGATCAGGTTCAGCAGGGTGGCCGGGTCCTTGGCCTGGTGGTAGCGGGGCAGGTACATGGTGTGTGGGTGTCAGAGCAGGCCGTTCAGGGCATGGCGCACCAGCAGGGCCGTGAGCACCCACATGGTCAGGCCGATCAGGGCATCGAGCACTTGCCAGGCGCGGGGCCGTGCAAACCACGGGGCCAGCCAACGGGCGCCAAAACCCAGCAGGGCAAACCAGCTCAGGCTGGCGACGCTGGCGCCGGCCACGAACCAGCCCCGCAGCGACGCCGGCTGCTGCGCGCCAATGCTGCCCACCAGCAGCACGGTGTCCAAGTAGACGTGGGGGTTGAGCAAGGTGAAGGCCGCCGCCTGGGCCAGCACCGCACCCCGGCCCAGCCGGGCGCCGTCGCGGTTGGCCTGCAGTTGGTGGGCGTGCCGGGCGCGTTGCAAGGCCTGCCAGCCGTACCAGGCCAGGAAGGCCGCGCCTGCCAGCGCCAGCGCCCGTGCCACGCCGGGGCGTTCGCCCAGCGCCTGGGCCATGCCCAGCACACCGGCGCTGACCAGCAAGGCATCGGCCACGGCACAAAAGGCCACCACGGTGCCCACGTGTTCGCGGCGCAGGCCTTGGCGCAGCACAAACGCATTCTGGGCGCCGATGGCGACGATCAGGCCCAGGCTCAGCACCAGGCCCTGGACAAAAGCGGGGGCCACCTGGGCCCACACGAGGGGGTTGGACATCTCGTTCATGGCGCCAGCTTGCCTGTGTTATCAAATGAAGACAAACTGTCTTTGCTGTTGTTGATGAAGAAAAACTGAATCATGTTGGACTATGCCTCTTTGGCGGCGCTGGCCGCTGTGGTGCGTGAAGGCAGCTTTGAGCGCGCTGCCCGCGCCCTGCACGTGACGCCCTCGGCCGTGTCTCAGCGCGTGCGCCTGCTCGAAGAGCGGGTGGGCTGCGCGCTGGTGGTGCGCGGCCAGCCCTGCCTGGCCACCGACACTGGCCGGCGCTTGTGCCAACACGTGGACCGCGTGCGCCTGCTGGAACACGAGCTGCAGGCCGGGCTGCCCACGCTGGACCCGGCGGGCGAGGCGCGGGTGCGGCTGCCTGTGGCCGTGAACGCCGACAGCCTGGCGACCTGGTTTGCCCCCGCCGTGGCCGCCTTCGCTGCCAGCGCGCCGGTGCTGCTGGACGTGGCGGTGGACGACGAAGGCCACACCGCCGAGTGGTTGCGGGGTGGCGCCGTGCTGGCGGCCGTCACGGCCAGCGCGCGCGCCGTGGCGGGTTGCAACCACCGCCCGCTGGGGGCCATGCGCTACCTGGCCGCCGCCAGCCCGGCCTTTGTGCACCAACATTTCGCCGACGGGGTGGACGCGGCCAGCCTGGCACGCGCGCCCAGCTTGGTGTTCAGCCCCAAGGACGAACTGCAGACGCGTTGGGTGCGCCGCCTGTGTGGGCAGCACGTGGAATTGCCGCGCCACACGCTGCCCTCGTCGCAGGCCTTTGTGGTGGCCGCGGCCGCTGGCATGGGCTGGGGCCTGCACCCCGAATCGCTGATCGCCGAGTACCTGCGGCAGGGCACGTTGGTGGCGCTGTTGCCCAACCTGCCATTGGACGTGCCCCTGTACTGGCAGCACGCCCGCGCCACGTCGGCCTTGCTCGATGGGCTGACGCATGCGGTGCTGGCGGCGGCGCGGGCCCGGCTGGTGCCGGCCACTTGAACGCTCGCCACCGAGCGCGGTGCACCCCCGCGTGCTGGCATAAACTCAGCCGCTGTTTGTCCTTCCCGGAACCCCTGTCATGAATCTCGTTTCACTGGGTCAAAGCGACCTGCGCGTCACGCCCATCTGCCTGGGCACCATGACCTTTGGCCAGCAGGTGGCCGAAGCCGAATCGCATCACATCCTGAGCCGCTCGCTGGAGCGTGGCGTCAACTTCATCGACACCGCCGAGATGTACGCCGTCCCGGCCACGGCCGAGACCTGCGGTGCCACCGAAACTTTCATTGGCAACTGGTTGGCCAAGAACCCTGGGGCACGCCAGAAGCTGGTGCTGGCCACCAAGGTGGCCGGGCCGTCGCGCGGCATGCCCTGGATACGCGCCGGGCAGGGCATGACGGGGCAGGACATCCTGGCCTCGTGCGAGGCCAGCCTGCGCCGACTGCAAACCGATGTGATCGACCTCTACCAGATCCATTGGCCTGAGCGCAATGTGCCGGCCTTTGGCGCGCTGTATTTCGACCCCAAGAAGGACCGCGCGGGCACGTCCATCCATGAGCAACTGCAGGCGCTGGGCGAGTTGGTCAAGGCCGGCAAGGTGCGCTACATCGGGCTGTCCAACGAAACGCCCTATGGTGTGCACGAGTTCGTGCGCTTGGCCGAACAACACGGGCTCCCGCGCGTGGCCACGGTGCAAAACCCGTATTGCCTGATCAACCGCAGCCTGGACAACGGCCTGGACGAAACCATGCACCACCTGGGGGTGTCCTTGTTGGCCTATTCGCCGCTGGGCTTTGGCTTGCTGACCGGCAAATACGACGACACCGGCATCCACGGCGTGGCGCAGCCGCAGGGCCGCATGGCCATTTACGAGTCGATGCAGAAACAGCGCTGGGGCCGGCCCGAAGCCCTGGCCGCCGCCAAGCGTTACAACCAGCTTGCGCGCGACAACGGCCTCACGCCCGCGCAACTGGCGCTGGCCTTCTGCTACACCAACTGGCGTGTGGCCAGCACCATCATCGGCGTGACCTCGGTGGCGCAGCTCGATGAGTGCCTGGATGCGTGGGGCACCGAACTGTCGCCTGAACTGCTCAAGCAGATCGACGCCATCCGCTGGGAGTACCGCGACCCTGCACAGTGAGTCTGTTGCGATGGCGAAGAAGGCTCACGTCAGCGAAACACCGGCCACCGCGCTTTTAAAGGCACGGGCCATCGAGTTCACCGAACACCCCTACGAGTACCTGGAGCACGGCGGTGCCCAGCACAGCGCCCAAGTGTTGGGGCTGGACCCGTTTGCGGTTGTCAAGACCTTGATCATGCAGGACGAGAAGGCCCTGCCCCTGGTGGTGTTGATGCATGGCAACCGCACGGTGTCCACCAAAAACCTGGCGCGCCAGATCGGGCGCAAATCGGTGGAGCCCTGCAAGCCAGAGGTGGCCAACCGACACAGTGGCTATCTGGTGGGCGGCACTTCGCCTTTTGGCACCCGCAAAACCATGCCTGTGTTCGTGGAAGAATCCATTCTTTCGCTGCCGCGCATTTGGCTCAACGGCGGCAAACGTGGCTATCTGGTGGGCATCGCGCCGCAGGTCTGTGTGGACTTGCTGGGGGCCCAACCCGTGAGCTGCGCGCTTGAAGAATAAGGACCCACAAGGACCCCATGGAAACGCTTTACCCCGCACTGGCCACCTTGGCCGCCTACCTGATCGGCTCCTTGTCGTTCGCCGTCATCGTCAGCCGCCTCATGGGCTTGAGCGATCCACGCAGCTACGGCAGCAAAAACCCGGGCGCCACCAACGTGCTGCGATCGGGCAACAAGGCGGCGGCCGTCATCACGCTGCTGCTCGATGCCCTCAAGGGCTGGGTGCCGGTGGTGCTGGTGCAGCAGTTCGGCGCCGCTTACGGGCTGGGCGATGCCACGCTGGCGCTGGTGGGTTTGGCCGCGTTTCTGGGCCACCTGTACCCGGTGTTCTTCCGCTTTCAGGGCGGCAAGGGCGTGGCCACGGCGGCCGGTGTGCTGCTGGCTTTTGAGCCCTGGCTGGGTGTGGCCACCTTGCTCAATTGGGTGCTGATCGCCGGCTTTTTTCGCTACTCCTCGCTGGCGTCCATTGCCGCTGCGGTGTTTGCGCCGGTGTACTACCTGATGGGCAACGGTGTGGCCTGGTACATGGCCAAGCCGGTCCTGCTGGCCATTGCCGCCATGAGCGTGCTGCTGCTGTGGCGGCACCGCGAAAACATCAACCGCCTGCTGGCCGGCAAAGAATCCAAACTCGGAGCAAAGAAACCATGAGCGAGAACAACCTGCAGCGTTTCCACGTGGGCCCGCGCCTGAGCGAAGCGGCCGTGTTCAACGGTGTGGTCTACCTGGCCGGCATGGTGCCCGAGCGCGGGGACGCCGACATCCGCGGCCAGACCCAGGACGTGTTGGCCCAGATCGACCAGCGCCTGGCCGAATGTGGCAGCGACAAAACCCGGCTGCTGCGGGTACAGATCTACCTCAGCGACATCCGCGAGATCGGCGCGATGAACGAGGTGTGGGACGCCTGGGTGGCCCCGGGCCACACACCGCCACGCGCCACCGTGCAGGCCGCACTGGGCAACCCGGACTGGAAAATCGAGGTTATCGCCACCGCGGCGCAGTCTTGACGAGGCATTTGTCCAACGCGTTTTCCGCGAGCGACGCCCTTACCTGACCGGGAAACACCGCCGGGCCGGCTTCGCCGGACGGCTGGTGTTGCCCCCTTGAGGGGGGATGCGGCCACACGAAGTGGGCAAGCGACGGGGGTGTGCGATTACACCAGCGCGGCCATCTGCAGCAGCCGCGCGTGGTTCAGGCGCACCCGCACCGTGCGGGTGACAAGGGCGGCCTCCACCTGGTGGGGTTCGGCGTCGGTGTGCACCAGCACCGGGTCGGGAATGGGGTGGGCGTCGGCGTCGAGCACAGGCGCCACGAGGGGCGCGCCGGGCACGTCGGTGCGGCGCAACACCACCGCCACCGACTGGTCTTGCAGACGCACAAAGGTGCCGGGCGGGCAAATGCCCACGGTGCGCAGCAGGGCGTGGCCCACCGGGTCGGGCAGGTTGCCGTTGCGCGCCACCACGTTGCGGCCGGAGTCGGTGATGCAGCGGCCACTGCGGGTTTCGCGCGGGCTGATGAGCGCGGTGTAGCGGTCGGTGGCCATCAGCACGCGGGTCAGCAGGTTGATGGGGGAGGGGTCGTCCGATGGCAGCTCGGGCGCATCGTGGTGGCGGGCGACGATCTCCAGCCACACCGGATCGGACACACCCAGCGTTTCGAGCAGCGCCACGCCCGCGCTGGCGTGCGCGTCGATCTTCTCTTTCTGAGGCGGTGTGGGCTGGCCGGCCTGCAGCGCGAGTTCGTCCTGCACCTGCGTCATGGCGATGTTCATGGTCAGTGCCGCGCGGTTGAGGCTGCGGATCAGCCCGGGGTCGTCGATCTGGGTCGGCGCCACCAGATGGCACAAGCTGGCACACACCAGGGCGTGTGATCCGCTGTAGCCCACATTGCTGGAGGCCGCCAGTTGCAACATCAGGTAGAGCGAGCCGTCGGCATCGGTTTCCAGCAGGGCCACCATGTGCTGTTCGATGAACAGCAGGTCGTGCACAAAGTCGTCGGCCTCGTGCGGGGTGCGCAGCAGGCGCGACAGGCGGTTCTCCAGGTCGGTCCAGGCGCTGATGAGATCCTGTGTCAACCCGGCCGATGGCCATTGTTCGGGAGGAAGGGCTGGCATGGGCTGGGGCCTCAGTAGCGTTTTTCGAGAATGAGCTGGGTGTTGTCGCGCCTTAGCTGGAAGCGCGACAGAAAACTGTTGCCCAGCAGCACGTAGGGCATGGGCATGGGCATGACCACGGCAGGCACGTCGTACAGCGTGGCATCGCCCACCTTCACGCTGTTGAGCCGCACCTGGTAGCCCAGCACCGCGCCGTTGGCGGTGTTCATCTGCACGGGTTTGCCGTCGCCAGGTTTGAGTCCAATGCGTTCGGCATCGGCACGCCCCAATGACACCACCGTCGCGCCGGTGTCCACCATGAACTGCACGTGCCCGCCGTTGATCTGGCCGGCGGTGACAAAATGCCCACCCGGGCCGGCCTCCAGCACCACACGGTTGCTTGCCAATGGCGCGGCCTGTTGGCCCATGCCAATGGGCGCCTGGCCCAGGCGCAGCGTTCGGCGTTCGCCGGACACATCCACCTCCGCGCTGTCGGCCCCCAGGCTCAGCAGCCGCACGCCGGCCACGGTTTGCCCGGGGCTCAAAAAGCGGGGCGCCTCACCGTTGATGACCAGCAAGGCCTTGCCGCTGGACAAACCGGCCAGTTGCACCGCCTGGGCCCAGGCATGGGGCGACGCCGCCAGCACCAGCCAGGTCAGGACAGCGCCCAGGCGTGGCATGGTGGTGCTCAGTCGCGGAAGTTGTCGAAGGACAGGGGCAGGTCCGCCAGGTCCTTCTTGATGATGGCCATGGCGGCCTGCAGGTCGTCGCGCTTGGCGCCGGTGACACGCACGGCGTCGCCCTGGATGGCGCCTTGCACCTTGAGCTTGCTGGCCTTGAGCGCGGCCTGGATTTTTTTGCCGTCTTCGGTGGCGATGCCGCTGCGCACCTTGACCACCTGCTTGACCTTGTCGCCACCGATTTTTTCGATCTTGCCGGCGTCGAGGAAACGCACGTCCACGTTGCGTTTGGTCAGCTTGTTCTTGAGGATGTCATCGACCTGGCCGATCTGGAAATCGCTGTCGCCGAACAAGGTGATTTCCTTGTCCTTGAGTTCCACGGCAGCGCTGCTGCCCTTGAAGTCGAAGCGGGTGCCGATCTCGCGCGAGGTCTGTTCGATGGCGTTTTTCACTTCCACCAGGTTGGGGTCGAGGACGGTGTCAAAAGAAGGCATGGCAGGGGCTTTTCAGAGGCGAATGAGACAATTCGTGGATGTTAGTCGAGAACAACGTGGCGCTCCAGCCATACAACAGCTTCGGTATCGCCGCGCGTGCGCAGCAGTTGGTGCGCGTGCGCCGCAGCGCAGATGTGCAAGTGCTGCTGGGCGCGTCCGAGTGGGCCGACACGCCGCGTTTTGTGCTGGGCGGTGGCAGCAACCTGGTGATCACCGGTGACATCAAGGCGCTGGTGCTCAAGGTGGAAATCGCCGGGCGCCGCCTGGTGGAAGAAACCCCCAAAGGTTGGTTGGTGGAGGCCGGGGCCGGCGAGAACTGGCACGATTTTGTGGCCTGGACCCTGGCCCAGGGCTGGCCTGGCCTGGAAAACCTGGCCCTCATCCCCGGCACCGTGGGCGCTTCACCGGTACAAAACATCGGCGCCTACGGGGTGGAGCTGCAGGACCGTTTCCATTCGCTGGACGCCGTTGAACTCGACACCGGTCACGCCTTCACGCTGGACGCCGCCCAATGCGGTTTTGGCTACCGCGATTCGGTCTTCAAACACGAACGCGCGGGCGACAAAGGCTACGGACTGGCAGGCCGGGCCTTGATCACCCACGTGCGCTTCTGGCTGCCCAAACCCTGGAAGCCGGTGCTGGGCTACCTGGACCTGGAGCGCAAGATGGCGGAAACGGGCAACACCACACCGGACGCCACCACCCTTTTCGACTGGATCGTGGCGATACGCCGCGCCAAGCTGCCCGACCCGGCCGTCATTGGCAACGCGGGCAGCTTTTTCAAGAACCCCACCGTCACGCCCGAGCAGTGCGCCGACATCATTGCCCGCGACCCGAAGGTGGTGCACTACCCCATGGCCGATGGCAGCATCAAGCTGGCGGCTGGCTGGCTCATCGACGCCTGCGGCTGGAAAGGCAAAACCGTGGGCCACGCCGGTGTGTACGAGAAGCAGGCCCTGGTGCTGGTCAACCGGGGCGACGAAGAACACCCTTGCACCGGTGGCGAGGTGATGACCCTGGCGCGTGCCATACAAACCAGCGTCTACGAGCGTTTTGGCATCCGGCTGGAGCCGGAACCGGTGGTGATCTGACGGCGTGCCCGCGCCAATTCAAGTTGCCAGGGCGTCGTTCAAGGCTTCCAGCCGGTAGCCCTGGCGGTACACCGAAACCAGCTTGAAGCCCCGTTCGGGTTGCAGGCCCAGCAACGAGCGCAGCTTGGAGATGTGGGTGTCCAGCGTGCGGCTGGGCAGGGCCTGGGCGTCGGTGTGTTCGGGCGACCACACCGATTCGAGCAGGTGCGCGCGCGACAGCAGCCGCCCCGAGTTGCGGAACAAGAACAGCGCCAGTTCAAACTCTTTTTTGGTCAGCGTCACCGGCTGGCCTTCCACCTCCACCGCGCACTGGTCGGCCAGAAAACGGTAGGGGCCCCAGCTGAGGTCCTTGGGCACTTGCTCCGCATAACTGCGCCGCAGCAGCGCCGTGACCCGTGCGCTGAGTTCGCCCACGCGCACCGGCTTGACCATGAAATCGTCGGCGCCCGCACTCAGGCCTTCGATGATGGCCGCTTCGTCTTGGCGGCTGGTGAGAAACAGGATGGGCACCATTTCCTTGACGTGTTGGCGCACCCACTGCACCACTTCGGGCCCGGTGCTGTCGGGCAAAGCCCAGTCCACCATCAGCAGGTCAAAACTCTCCCGCAGGAGCATCTTCTGAAACTGTTTGGCGGTCAGAAACGTGTGGCACTCGTGGCCCATGGTCTTGAGTGCAAACCGGGTCTGCTCCAACTGCCCTTCGTCGTCGTCCAGGCTGGCAATTCTCATTGTTCTCTCCCTCTCGATGTCGGTCGCGTCCGGACTTTGGAGCCCGGTTTGCGTTGAACGAGAGGTGTAGCACAAAAGTCAAACTATGTAAATTGACGGCTTTGCTGTGTCTGGACCAAAAAAAGACGCCGAAGCGTCTTTTTTTGGTAGCGGGTCAACGCCTCACTTCTTTTTGTCGCCTTCCAGGCGCAGCATGCTGGCGCCTTCGCCCAGCGACAGCAGGCCGGTGTGGGCGTAGATGCCCAGCTTGGCGCGCGTGTCGGTGATGTCGAGGTTGCGCATGGTGAGTTGGCCAATGCGGTCCAGCGGGGTGAAGGGCGCGTCTTCCACCTTTTCCATGCTCAGGCGCTCGGGCGCGTAGGTCAGGTTGGGGCTGTCGGTGTTGAGGATGCTGTAGTCGTTGCCACGGCGCAGTTCCAGCGTCACCTCGCCGGTGACGGCGCGGGCCACCCAGCGCTGGGCGGTTTCACGCAGCATGATGGCTTGCGGATCGAACCAGCGGCCCTGGTACAGCAGACGGCCCAGGCGCAGGCCGTTGATGCGGTACTGCTCGATGGTGTCCTCGTTGTGGATGCCAGTGACCAAACGCTCGTAGGCGATGTGCAGCAGGGCCATGCCGGGGGCTTCGTAGATGCCGCGGCTCTTGGCTTCGATGATGCGGTTCTCGATCTGGTCGCTCATGCCCAGGCCGTGGCGCCCGCCGATTTCGTTGGCCTTGAGGAACAGGGCCACCGGGTCGGTGAAGGTTTCACCGTTGAGGGCGACCGGCTGGCCCTCCTCGAAGCGCACCGTCACTTCTTCGGCCTTCACTTCGACTTCAGGCTTCCAGAAGGCCACGCCCATGATGGGGTTGACGATGCGGATGCCGCTGCTCAGCAGCTCCAAGTCCTTGGCCTCGTGGGTGGCGCCCAGCATGTTGCTGTCGGTGCTGTAGGCCTTCTCGGCGCTCATCTTGTAGCCAAAACCGTTGGCCGTCATGAAGGCGCTCATCTCGCTGCGGCCGCCCAGCTCGTCGATGAACTGCTGGTCCAGCCAGGGTTTGTAGATCTTCAGGCTGGGGTTGGTCAGCAGGCCGTAGCGGTAGAAGCGCTCGATGTCGTTGCCCTTGAAGGTGCTGCCGTCGCCCCAGATGTTGACGTCGTCTTCCTTCATGGCCGCCACCAGCATGGTGCCGGTCACGGCGCGGCCCAGCGGGGTGGTGTTGAAGTAGGTGATGCCGCCGGTGCTGATATGGAAGGCGCCGCACTGGATGGCAGCAATGCCTTCGTGCGCCAGCTGGGTGCGGCAGTCCACCAGACGGGCCTGCTCGGCACCGTATTCCATGGCCTTGCGCGGGATCTCGTCGTAGTCCGACTCGTCGGGCTGGCCCAGGTTGGCGGTGTAGGCGTAGGGCACGGCGCCCTTTTGTTTCATCCACAGCAGGGCGGCGGAGGTGTCCAGACCGCCCGAGAAAGCGATACCGACTTTTTGCCCTTTGGGCAGGTTTTGCAGGATGGTGGCCATGGTGGAAAAGCGCTGATTAGCCGAAGTGGCAGATGTAGTGGTAGGCCTCGGTCACGCGGATGTCGAAGCTGCTGTTGCCGGGGACGCTGAATTTTTCGCCGGGGCCGGACTTGACCCAGGTGTCGCTGCCCTTGAGTTTGTACTCGCAGCCACCAGCCACACATTCCATGATTTCAGGCGCGCCGGTGTTGAAGGTCAGGGTGGCGGGCAGCACCACGCCCACCGACTTTTTGGTGCCGTCGGCGAAGGTGACGCCGTGGCTGACACATTTGCCGTCGAAGTAGACGCTGGCCTGGGTGTTGACGGACACGCCGTCGAGGGTGGTGGTGGTCATGGGTGGGTGTGGGCGGAAAAATCCAACATTTTAGATTCGGGCTTCCCAGTCCTCGGCTTTGAAGCCCACGGTCACTGCGTTGGCCCATAACACCACCGGGCGTTTGATGGTGCTGGGCTGGGCCAGCATGACGGCGCGGGCGGCGGCGGCATCGGTGACGGCGGCGCGGGTGGTTTCGTCAAGTTGGCGCCAGCTCGTGCCTTTGCGGTTGAGCACGGTTTCCCAGCCCACGGCGGCCAGCCAGTGGTCCAGCGCGGCCTCGGGCACGCCCTGTTTTTTGAAGTCGTGGAAAACGTGTTCGACGCCGTGTTCCGTCAGCCAGGTGCGGGCCTTTTTCACGGTGTCGCAGTTGGGGATGCCGTAGAGGGTGATCATCAGTGGATTGTCCCGTATCCGGCGCGGCCTGGGCAGGCCTGCGAAAATCGGTGGATGACCACCGCCGCCGCACCGCTTCCCGACACCCTGGCCGACTGGCTGGCCCATTGCGAACGCCAACACCCCAAGGGCCAGCAGGGCATCATCCTCGGGCTCGACCGTGTGCGCGAAGTGGCGCAGCGCCTCAATGGTGGTGCGGGTTTGCGCTTTGAGGTGCCCGTGGTCACCGTGGCTGGCACCAACGGCAAGGGCTCCACCTGCGCCATGCTGGAGGCCATCTGCCAGCAGGCGGGCTACCGCACCGGTGTCTACACTTCGCCTCACCTGGTGCATTTTGAAGAGCGCTGCCGCGTGCTGGGGCAGTCCATCGCGGCGGCCGAGCTGCTGCCGGCCTTTGCCGACGTGGAGCGTGCGCGCCTGGACGGCCCGCCCATCGTGCTCACCTATTTCGAGTTCACGACCCTGGCCATCCTGCTCACGCTGTCGCGCCAACCGCTGGACGTGGTGGTGCTGGAGGTGGGCTTGGGCGGGCGGCTGGACGCGGTGAACATCGTCGATGCCGACTGCGCCGTCATCACCAGCATCGACCTCGACCACACCGACCTGCTGGGGGCCGACCGCGAGGCCATTGGCTACGAGAAGGCCGGCATCATGCGCACCGGCCGCCCGGTGGTGCTGAGCGACCCCATGCCGCCCCAGAGCGTGATCGACCGCGCCCGCGAAATCGACGCGCCGCTGTGGCGCATCGGGGCCGACTTCCACTTTGCAGGTGACCGCCAACAATGGGGTTGGGCCATGCACCCCAGCCACGGCGGGCGCCGCTATGCCGGGCTGGCGTACCCTGCGCTGCGTGGCGCCAACCAACTGGTCAACGCCTCGGGTGTGCTCGCCGCGCTCGAAGCGCTGCGCCCGCGCCTGCCGGTGACGGCACAGGCCGTGCGCAACGGCCTGGCCATGGTCGATTTGCCGGGGCGTTTCCAGATCGTCCCTGGCCAACCGGCCCTGGTGCTGGACGTGGCCCACAACCCGCATTCGGTGGCCGCCCTGGCCGAAAACCTGGACGCGATGGGCTTCTACCCCACCACCCACGCCGTCTTCGGTGCCATGGCCGACAAGGACCTGGCGCCCATGCTGGCGCGCGTGGCGCCGTTGATGGACCGCTGGTACTTCACCGACCTGCCGTCGCCCCGCGCCGCGCCCGCCGCCCAACTGCTGGCCGCGTGGAACGACGCGGGCTTGGCAAAGGGCAAAAACGTGCCCGTGTCCACCCACGCCACCCCTCAGGCGGCGCTGGACGCGGCGGTGGCCCAGGCAGACCCCGCTGATAGAATCGTGGTCTTCGGTTCGTTCTACACGGTCGGCGGGGTGTTGCAAGCGGGTGTGCCGCGCCTGACGGCTCCGCATCTGGCGGCCTGACCCCGGCGCCTTCGATTTTTCCCCCGCGGCTTCCACGCAAACCCATGTCCAAGTCCCGTTCCGTCAGTCAGGGCGTTGCCGCCGCTCCCGAAAGCCTGGACGCCGTGCGCCGGCGCGCACGCCACCGGCTCATCGGCGCGGCGGTGCTGGTGCTGGTGGGGGTGGTCGGTTTTCCCCTGTTGTTCGATACCCAGCCGCGCCCAATCGCGGTGGACATCCCCATCGAGATCCCGTCGCGCCAGGCCGCCAAGCCCTTGCTCGCGCCGCCCAAGCCCGACGCCACGGCCTCGGTGAAAGACAGCCTGGACGAACGCGAGCAGGTGGTGGCCGCAGGCGCACCCGCCACGCCACCCGCGCCCGCCGCGGTGCCCAAGCCGGCACCGGTCGAGCCCAAACAGGAAGCCAAGCCGGAACCCAAGCCCGAAGTCAAACCCGAGGGCAAACCCGAGGTCAAGGCGGAGCCCAAACCCGAACCCAAATCGGCTGCCCGCCCCGATGCCACCGAGGGCGCGCGCGCCCAGGCTGCGCTGGAGGACAAGGCGGTCGAGCGTATCGTGGTGCAGGTGGGTGCCTACGCCGAACGTGCGCGCGCGCAAGAAGTTCGGCAAAAGCTGGAGCGCGCCGGCCTCAAAACTTACACCCATGTGGCCAACACGCCGGACGGCGAGCGCATCCGCGTGCGCATCGGCCCTTACGAGAACCGGGCCGAGGCCGAGAAGGCTGCGGCCAAGGTCAAGGGCCTGGGCTTGCCCACGGCCATCCTCACGCTGTGACGGCCTGGCCGTCCCGCTGGTCCGCCCCATGAACATCGCCACCGTCGATCTGCTGCTGCTGCTGGTGCTGTTGATCTCGGTTGTCATCGGCGCCTGGCGCGGCCTGCTGTACGAGGTGCTCTCGGTGATCGGCTGGGTGGCGGCGTTTGTGCTGGCGCAGTGGTGGGCGGTGGCCGTGGGCGAGTGGTTGCCGCTGGGCGAGGCGGCTGAGCCTTTGCGCTACGCCGCCGGTTTTGCGCTGGTGTTTGTGGCGGTGGCGTTTGCCGCCGGCCTGCTGGCTTGGCTGGTCAAGAAATTGGTCGAGTCCGTGGGCTTGCGCCCGGTGGACCGCACCCTGGGTGCGCTGTTTGGTTTGTTTCGTGGTGCTGTGGTCTTGCTGGCCGTGGCCCTGGTGGTGGTGATGACGCCACTGCGCGAGGCCGATGCCTGGCGCGAGTCCATGGGGGCCCAAACCCTGGGCCACACCTTGCACAACCTGCGCCCCCTGTTGCCCGAACCCCTGGTTACCTACATCCCCTGAGGACCCTCCCCATGTGTGGCATTGTTGGCGTTGTTCACAACGCACCCGTCAACCAGCTCATTTACGACGCCTTGCTGCTGTTGCAGCACCGTGGCCAGGATGCCGCCGGCATCGTCACCCAGCTGGACCGCAAGTTTTTCATGCACAAGGCCAAGGGCATGGTGCGTGACGTGTTCCGCACCCGCAACATGCGGGCCCTGCCCGGCCACACCGGTCTGGGTCAGGTGCGTTACCCCACGGCGGGCAATGCGTTCAGCGAAGAAGAGGCCCAGCCCTTCTACGTCAACGCGCCCTTTGGCCTGGTGCTGGTGCACAACGGCAACCTCACCAACGCGCACGCGCTCAAACACGAGCTGTTCCAGACCGACCACCGCCACATCAACACCGAGAGCGATTCCGAGGTCTTGCTCAACGTGGTGGCGCACGAAATCGAAAAGTCCACGCGCGGTGTGCCGCTGCAAGTGGACGATGTGTTCAAGGCCGTGCGTGCGGTGCACAAGCGCATCAAAGGTTCTTACGCCGTCATCTCGCTGATTGCCGGCCACGGATTGCTGGCCTTCCGCGATCCGTTCGGCATCCGACCGCTGTGTATCGGTCGCAACGCCGAAGGCGCTTTTATGGTGGCCAGCGAATCGGTGGCCTTGGAAGGCGCGGGTTTTGTGTTCGAGCGCGATGTGGCGCCGGGCGAAGCGGTGTTTGTCACCCTCGACGGCCAACTGCACAGCCAGCAGTGTGCCGATGCGCCGCAGCACTACCCTTGCGTGTTCGAGTTTGTCTACCTGGCGCGGCCCGATTCGGTGCTGGATGGCATCTCGGTCTACCAGGCGCGTCTGAACATGGGCGAGACGCTGGCCAAGCGCGTCATCTCGACCGTACCGCCCAACGAAATCGATGTGGTCATCCCCATCCCCGAATCGAGCCGTCCCAGCGCCATGCAGCTGGCGCAACTGCTGGGCATTCCCTACCGCGAAGGTTTCGTGAAGAACCGCTACGTGGGCCGCACCTTCATCATGCCCGGCCAGGCGGTGCGCAAGAAGTCGGTGCGCCAGAAGCTCAACGTGATTGGCAGCGAGTTCAAGGGCCGCAACGTGTTGTTGGTGGACGATTCCATCGTGCGTGGCACCACGTCGAAGGAAATTGTGCAGATGGCGCGCGACGCCGGTGCGCGCAAGGTCTACATGGCCAGCGCTGCGCCGCCGGTGCGTTACCCCAACGTGTACGGCATCGACATGCCGACCAAAAGCGAGTTGGTGGCGCACGGTCGCACGGTGGACGAAATCCGCCAGATCATCGGTTGCGACGCCCTGATTTACCAGGACGTGGATGCGATGAAAAAGGCCATCGGCTCGCTCAACCCCACGCTGGCGGGCTTTGACGCCTCGTGTTTTGACGGTGTCTACGTGACCGGCGACGTGACCTCGGACGACATCGTTCGCCTGAACGAAAAGCGCGTGGGCACAGAAGAGGGCGACGACGACACCTCGCGCCTGGCGCTGCCGAATTCGCAAGAGGGCTGACCCATGACCCGTGCTTTGCACCCCGACACCCTGGCCGTGCGCGAGGCGGTGGAGCGTTCGCAGTACGGCGAAAACTCCGAAGCGCTGTACCTCACCAGCGGCTACGTGCAGCCCAGTGCCGAAGCCTCGGCGCGGCGTTTTGCCGGTGACGAAGACGGCTTCACCTACGGCCGCTACGGCAATCCCACGGTGGCCAGCTTCGAGCGCCGCCTGGCGGCCATGGAAGGGGCCGAGGCCTGCATGTCCACCGCTTCGGGCATGTCGGCCATTCTCATGATGTGCCTGGGCCTGCTCAAGGCCGGCGACCATGTCATTTGCTCGCAGTCCATGTTCGGTTCCACCATCAAACTGATCGGCTCCGACCTGGCCAAGTTCGGCGTCGAGTCCAGCTTCGTGTCGCAGACCGACGTGAGCGCCTGGCAAGCGGCGGTGAAGCCCAACACCCGCCTGCTGTTTGCCGAAACGCCCACCAACCCGCTGACCGAGGTGTGCGACATCCAGGCCCTGGCCAACATCGCACACAACGCCGGCGCGCTGCTGGCGGTGGACAACTGTTTTGCCACGCCGGTGCTGCAAAAGCCCATGCGCTTCGGGGCCGACATCGTCATGCACTCCGGCACCAAATATCTGGATGGTCAGGGCCGTGTGATGGCCGGCGCGCTGTGCGCCAGCCAGCAATTGGTGACCGAGAAATTCCTGCCTGTGCTCAAGAGCGGGGGCATGACGCTGGCGCCCTTCAACGCCTGGGTGGTGCTCAAGGGGCTGGAGACGCTGGACATTCGCATGCGTGCCCAGACCGAAAAGGCCCATGCGCTGGCCGGCTGGCTGCAAGACCACCCGGCCGTGGCCCGTGTGTATTACCCCGGCCTGAGCAGCCACCCACAGCACGAACTGGCCATGAAACAACAATCGGGCCTGGGCGGCGCGGTGCTCTCCTTCGACGTCAAGGCGTCGGACGCCGACCAGGCACGCCAGCGCGCCTTCCACGTGCTGGATTCGCTGCAGGTGCTGTCGCTCTCCACCAACCTGGGCGACACCAAAACCCTGTGTGCCCACCCCGCCAGCACCTCGCACGGCCGCCTCACCGAGGGCCAACGCCAAGCCGCCGGCATCGGCCAGGGGCTGGTGCGCGTGGCCGTGGGCCTGGAACATTTTGACGACGTGACCGCCGACCTCGACCGCGGCCTCAGCAGCTTCTGAACATGACGATGACCACCCAGGTTCGCACCCGCTTTGCTCCCTCGCCCACCGGTTTCATCCACCTGGGCAACATCCGTTCGGCCTTGTACCCGTGGGCCTTTGCCCGCGCCAGCGGTGGCACCTTCATCCTGCGCATCGAAGACACCGATCTGGAGCGATCCAGCCAGGCCGCCGTGGATGTGATCATTGAAGGCATGAAGTGGCTGGGCCTGGACCACGACGAAGGCCCGTTCTACCAAATGCAGCGCATGGAGCGCTACAAGGCGGTGCTGGCCGAGATGGTGGAACAAGGTCTGGTCTACCCCTGCTACATGAGCGTGGCCGAACTGGACGCCCTGCGTGAGCGCCAAATGGCAGCTAAGGAAAAACCGCGCTACGACGGCACCTGGCGGCCCGAGCCCGGCAAGGTGTTGCCCGCCGTGCCCGATGGCGTCAAGCCCGTGCTGCGGTTCAAGAACCCGCAGGGTGGCGTGGTGGCCTGGGACGACAAGGTCAAGGGCCGTGTCGAGTTCAGCAATGACGAACTCGACGACCTGGTGATTGCACGCCCCGACGGCACGCCCACTTACAACTTCTGTGTGGTGGTGGACGACATCGACATGGCCATCACCCATGTGATCCGGGGTGACGACCACGTCAACAACACGCCGCGCCAGATCAACATCTTCCGCGCCTTGGGCAAAGAGCCGCCCGTGTACGCCCATTTGCCCACCGTGCTCAACGAGCAGGGCGAGAAGATGAGCAAGCGCAACGGCGCCAAGCCCGTGACGCAGTACCGCGAAGAAGGCTACCTGCCCGATGCCATGGTCAACTACCTGGCCCGCCTGGGCTGGAGCCACGGCGACGACGAGATCTTCAGCCGCGAACAGTTTCTGGCGTGGTTCAACCTCGATCACCTGGGCAGCAGCGCCGGCCGTTTTGACGAAGCCAAGCTGCGTTGGGTCAACGCCCAGCACCTCAAGGCATTGGGCAACGAGGTGCTTGCACCGCTGGTGACCGAGCAGTTGGCAAAACGCGGCATCACCGCCGATGCCCGCTTGCCCGCGCTGTGTGCGCTCTACAAAGACCGCTGCGACACCACCGTGGCCTTGGCCGACTGGGCGCAGGCCCACTACACCGACGTGACGCCCAAGGCCGAGGACCTGGCCCAGCACGTGACCGAAGCCGTCAAGCCCGCGATCGCCTCGCTGGCCCAGCGCCTGCAAGCCTGCGCCTGGGACAAGGCATCGATTGCCGCCGCGCTCAAGGAAACGCTGGCCGAACATGGCTTGAAGATGCCCCAGCTGGCGATGCCCGTGCGGGTGTTGGTCATGGGCACGCCCAACACGCCATCGCTGGATGCGGTGCTTGAACAGCACGATCGCGAAAAAATTTGTGCGCGCTTGCAAAAAGTATAAAAACTCCCCTATAATTTGAGGCTCGCTAGGTCGCAACGACAAACGGTGAAAACTGAATGTAAAAGTGATCAAGCGTTGCAGAGTTTGTTGGGGGTATAGCTCAGCTGGGAGAGCGCTTGCATGGCATGCAAGAGGTCAGCGGTTCGATCCCGCTTACCTCCACCAATAAAGCACAGAAAAACGCAGTTTTTAGGTGCTAGAATGCGAGGCTTCGGAAGTCGCAAGGCTTTTGAAGAAAACTGGAAACAGTCCAAGGTTTTGACCCTATCGTCTAGAGGCCTAGGACATCACCCTTTCACGGTGAGTACCGGGGTTCGAATCCCCGTAGGGTCGCCAAGTTGTAGCGCTTGGTTGGTTGATGTGAATTGACCAGCGAATGCTGCCTACCAGGAGTGGTAGTTCAGTTGGTTAGAATACCGGCCTGTCACGCCGGGGGTCGCGGGTTCGAGTCCCGTCCACTCCGCCAAGGTAAAAGCAAAACCGTTGTAAGTCGTTGACTTGCAACGGTTTTTTGTTTTTCAGACCGTTGTTTTGCTACCCCGTTCATGGGTCGGCAGTGCTACCCCGAAACGACTTCGGTGTAGCAGTTTGGCGGTGCCGAAGCCTTCGGCTACTCCTGTTGCTCGCCGAGGTCCTCAACGACCTGGAGCACCAATGAGTCAGCCCACTTTCAAGTCCCATGCGACGCCGTCTCAGCCAAGGTACAGCCTGTTGGCGGCACACTCTTCCACCAAAGCCAACCGGTTGCCGCAGTACCTGCACAGGCGTGGCAGTACCTACTATTTCAAGCGAAAAATTCCTCGAAGCGCGATGCAGGCGTTTCCAGAGTACCGCGAGCAGGTCTGGAAATCACTGGACACCGATGTCCTGGTCGTTGCCAAAGCGCGGCTGGCGGTTGAACTCACTGAGTTCAACCTCAGGTTGGCCGCATTCGAGCGTCAACAGGCGCTGGAAGCCAGCCAGCCGTACGAGAGCAGACCCAATGCGCAGGCCGACCATGCAGTTGAGTCAGCAGGGCTGCATGCGGCACCAAGGAGCACACCTGAACAAACAAGGAAAGCTTGCCTGTCTGTGCCTCGACAGTCACAACCGCCGCAAACGAGCTACGGCCATGGGAGTAGAACTGCGTCGGGCGAGCCCCCAGGCCGTCACGCTCCTGCCAAGGGGCGGGTCACCAAAGTGGCGAAGCCCAGTGTTGAGAGGTCTGAAAAAACCGCAGTGGCTCCCGTCAAAAGGGGCTTCAGGCACACCATGCTGCACCTCTTCGAAGACTGGAAGCTCAAGCAAACCCGTCATCGAACCGTAAGCGCGGTACAAAGTGTGGTGATGGAATTTCGACAGTTGCACGGACCGATAGCGGTTGAGGACATCACCCGACCCATGGTTCGTACCTATCGTGACCACCTCCTTGACCGCGGGTTGTCCAAAGGCACCATCGAGAATCGGATTGGATTTCTCTCGACCCTGGTTCGCCACGGCATGGTCGAACTTGTAGAGCATCTGGCCATCAATCCGTTCGAGCGAATTCAGGTGGTCGGAGCCGTTGGTCAAAACCCAGGCAAGAGCCGGCGTGCTTACGAAATCAGCGAGCTCAATATGCTGTACGCCAGCAAGCTGTACACGCAAGGCTACCGTCCACGAGGTCAAGCAGCGGACGCGGCTTATTGGTTACCACTGATGGGCCCGTTTGTCGGTGCACGCATCGAGGAGCTTTGCCAACTGACCATTGCCGACGTGCAGTGCGTCAACAATGTCTGGTGCCTGCGAATCTGCAACCTGGAGGAAGACCAGAGCATCAAAACTGTGGGGTCTTACCGCCGGGTACCTCTGCACGAAGAACTGGTGCGGTGTGGTTTCCTGCGATACGTGGCCGCCATGGCAGCCGCTGGCCACCGCCGGGTCTTTCCTACGCTGCAAAACGACAACGCCAATCGCATCTACTCGAATGCTGTGGGCAAGTGGTACGGACGGTACTTGGACTCAGTTGGTCTCAGTGACCCGCGACTGGACTACCACTCGTTCAGGTATCTGTTCAAGCAGCGGTGCAGTCTGTGTGGCGTCGACACCGAGGTCCGGGACGCATTGACCGGGCACTGGAGCAGCGACAACAACGCTGGCCGCGTCTACCTGAGAGCCGAAGAGCGGCAATACCCGTTCCCCAAGCTGGTTCAAGCGATAAATATGCTCGCATATGAGGAGCTCAAGCTCGACCATTTGTACGTCGACAACCCCTTACTGGGGGTTGAGGAACACCTGAAGCCATAAAACCTCTCCCAAAATGTGAGCTGGCTCACATTTTGGGGGTTTCCGGCAAAAAACGCATGTGAAAATCGGTCGTACTGAAATTCAATCTGAAGTGCGCCGGTCAATGCAACACAGAGATGTGAGGCTAGGCGTCAGCATGCCATGGAAACTCTGGACCCTATCAAAATCGACATCGATGTCGCTGTAAAAAAGAAAGACACCTCCGCTCAAATTGACAAAGCGAGGGCCTTGTATCTATACCAGCGCGCGGGAACTTACTATTTCAAACGCAAATATCCTACAGCATACGTACGCGCTCGCAGCGATTTATCCCAGCGCGGTGTGCAGATTTGGAAAACATTGGATACCTCAGATACTGAAACCGCACTCATACGACTGCAGTATGAAAATCAGAAATTCGAGGAGGATGTTGCTCGTGTACTCGCTAAGCCGCGCCGCACAGATGCGCTGAGACGACTTTCCGAGCCTGAAAGCACGCATTATCTGCTGCCAGAGCATATTCCCCATATTCTGCAGCGGTACGAATACGGAATTCTCAGCACAGACGACGACTATCGAAAAGAACTCTCACGTGAGGAGCGGCGTGCTGAAATTGTGTACTTGAAGGAGTGGATAGAGGAATTCAGGGAATGTTGTGCGGTTGAGGATTTTTCTCCAGTTGAGGATATAGCGGTAGAGCTTTTGAAGTGTGAAGGCCTGGTTGCCCCGCCCGGTTCTACAGTAAGGCAGCTACTGCTGTGGGAGCTGCTCAAGAAAGACCTCGAATTGGCAGAAGCACAGTTGGGTCGGATGCAAGGGCAGATGTACAAGACGCCGGCGCAATTGCCACTTGCGCCACGTGAGTTGCCTACCATGATGACTCTCTATCAGTCGTGGGCCAAAACACAAAAAGAGGTCCGCACGCGCGACAGCTATCTACGCCCGGTCGAGGAGTTCGAGGCGCTGTGCCGTCCCTTACCCGTGGTCGCGATAGACCACTATCAGCATGCACAGCGTTACCGCGACCACTTATCAGCAAGTCAACTCAAGCGCGACACCGTCCGCAATCGAATAGGCGCGCTGGCAACCATCGTCAGATACGGCATGCGTGAGGGAATGGTACGCCTTACCTCAAATCCGTTTGAGGGCGTGAATCTGGAGATGGTTCGAGAGACGCCCGCACATGAGCAACGCCGGTCTTTCACAAGTGGCGAGCTTCAAGTGATATTCGATTCACCGCTGTATACCCGAGGTGAGAAGGCCTCTGGCCAGAGTGTGGAGGTCGCATATTGGGGACCTCTGCTGGGCATTTTTGCTGGTTTGCGTATCGAGGAGTTGTGCCAGCTCAAAGCAGAAGACGTTTATCAGGTCAATGGTGAATGGGCTTTGCGAATTTCTAATTTGGACCCAGACCAGCATTTGAAGGCCTCGGCCAGCCATCGACTGGTCCCTGTGCATACAGAGTTGATTTCCTGCGGATTCATTGACCACGTCCAAACCCAACGAAAGAACGGCCATGAGAGAATTTTTCCATCCTTGAGGAATGACAATAAATACGAGCGCTACGCTAATGCGTATGGCAAGTGGCACTCAAGATTTTTAGACAGGCTTGACCTCGTGGATGGTGAGTTGTGTTATCACAGCTACCGATTTAATTTCAAGCAGCAGCTGGGTATCTGTGGTGTCAACGACGAGGTTAAGGACGCGTTGAGCGGTCACTGGCTCGACAAAGGTGTATCGGGGCGTAGTTATATGCGTACTGGACAGAGGCAGTATCCATTTCCGATATTACTAAATGCAATGCGCAACCTTCGATACGACGATATCAATATTGACCACCTTCGAATTGCCGCTGTCTAGTCAGCACTGAAGGTTGGGTGTTCATGACTTGATGGTCTCGATGCCTGGTTATGCGTGGCAGAAATATATTGAAAATAAAGCTGTTTGGTTGTTTAAAACTATTTTTCTATAACTCTTGAAAGGATTGTTTTGTGTCTAGCCATTTCGAAAAAATCGCACCAATCGACCTTCGGCTCCGATACTGGGCAAAATTTGTTGACTGGACCAATCGCTACCTATGCCGGAGCAAGTCTTCGGTGCCAGTGACATCCCCGGGCCGTATCTTCACAAAGGTGAGGAGGAGTTGCTCCCTGGTGACGTCTTGTTTGAGGGGGAGTGCAATCACCATCGCCGCATGGACCGCGGTTGGACGTACTGGGTCACTGTTTGCCAAAAAGACGGTGAAGTTCTGTGTCTTAAGTCTGGATTCGGTGAGGAAAAAAAGTGGCTTAAGCAGCAAGGAATGTCGCCTGAGTATCTGAAAGGGTCTGGCGATATTGCCGGGATGGTGCGCATCGCACACGGGATGCGCCAAGGTTTCTTGCTAGTAGAACCAGAGGCGAAGGGTGCCCCCAACTCGCCCGGCCCAGTACCGTCAGAGGTGCCAAAGCTGCGTGCGTAAGAGCAGCGTACATCTCAACGCACACCCTAGCCATCGCGAAAAAAGCGGGCCACCAGAGGTGGCCCGCTTCAATCAACACAGTACGCCTTCACTTTGAATGTGACGACGCATCCTGGCTTCCTGGTTGTTAAGTTGGTACTTCCTCAGCCAGGATTGCTGGCTTTGAAATTTTTGCCGCCTCAAACGCAATAATCAGCAGGGTGCCAGTTGGCTTGCCTTCGCGGGAAAGGTAAAAATCCGCTTTGAGCTTACCAGTCACCTTCACAAAGTCCCCTTTGTCAATTTCGGGCTTCTTCTCCTTCATCACGCGCACGGTGTACCAAGTTGGCTGAGTATCGATGCCGCGTTGCGACTCCGCGATTCGAAACTCGTAGTACTTCTTACCCGTTGTCTTGCTCTGTTTGCACTCGGGTTGGGTGGCGATATTGCCAAAGACCTGCATCAAAAATCTCCTGATATGACCGGGGGATAGTCCCGCAATTTGTGTAGCTACCGAATGTGTGTTTTCAGTGGAAGGATGCATTGAGCTGACCTGGCGAGTGCAGCGCCTCTGGCAGTACAAACGACACGCTGACGTCAGTTACATGTTCGTCCTGCAGCAGGCTTGGAATCGCAGCTACGCCACCCACAGTAAGAACAGCTGCAGCAAACCTCTCAAAATGCTCCGCTAAGCTGCTCTGACCACTGTCCTTGCAAAACACACGTAGGTCTCGTGCATAGAAGCCCAAAGGATGGCCAGGTATCACCATTGCCAGGTTTTGCCCCCCTTGTCCAAGCGAATAGCAAAAGGGCTGTTCATCCAGAGCGTGCACAAACTCTCTGCATAGGCGGTCGTAGAGAGGGAGCAGGAACCTGTGTTGGTGACCCTCGGTCTGGTGAGTTGTCACAAGATACGTGTCCCCGAAGTTCGAAGTAAAAACGCTGAACCGGGAGGCAATCTGTACTTCACGGTGCCGCTGAAAAACTTCGAACGATGATTCCTTCAAATCACCACACAGCGCCCATACCGCATCAAGTGCCACCTGCTCATGCGCCGGGTGGTTGTGCGTGGCTGCAGAGACTTCTTGAGGTGTCATCAGTCGTGCGGAGTAGAACTCCGTACGAGCGCAGGCTTCTTGAGTCGGAAGATACAACGCAGATAGTGCATTCGTATTCATGGTTGTCCTATAGGTCGCGCAACATTGCGCACTACGTATAGACACCGGCATCAGGTACGGCCTGGAGCCTCAGCCACCCTTGTGGTGTGACAAAAGTAGGGACATGGGATATGGCCATTCGGCCATGTCGGCAGGTCGGGTGTACGGCAGGGCGTTCTCATCGAACCATCCGCGCATCGACCAATTCCCCCGACCGTCCACCCTGACCCGAGGCAGCCAAATCGGCAGCTCTTGCAGCAGGACATGTCCAGCGAGTCGGTCAACCAATTTGGCTCGTCCATCACGCAGCGTGACCTCGAAAGATTGGTACACCTCGTAGCAACCGTCGTCAACTTTTGTGAGTCGACGGCGGCCTTCAGCCAATCCGTGGTCAGCGGAGTTCTTGAGCAAGCTGTCCAGGGTCGCTGATATTCGATGGTGGATGCGACTGGTACGGCTGAAAACAACCACCCGCCGTAGAGGTTGCCCGAGGGTCGTCTTGGCGCCCATTGAGAGCACCAGGGCCCGCAATGAAGCTGCCCTGTCCGACCCTCGGGCACTGCGGTCTACCTCAAACCAAGTGAGGCCATCGCTTTCAATGGCCAGCGCATCGGGGCGTAGCGTCAAGGTCCGACGTTTGCCGCCCGAGAGGCTGGTCACACTCAGCAAGCCCTGAGCGGATTTCTCGCCCGGCTTCAGGGGGCGGTTTAGCGCGAGCATCAACTCCTGTTCGGTCATCGCCTGGAGTCCTCGTGCCTCGGCACAAAGAGTCAGGAACTGGGACCAGAGGCGGTGTTCGGGGTTGGTCATGTCCACGACCCTGCGCACCGATGCCGAGGCTTCGAACCCGCGGCCCTCAAGCCACTCGACACCCCGGACCGACAGACCGTAAATTGTCATGAACCTGTCTGTGCGATATCGGGTTAGCAATCGAGCCTTCACCATGCCGCGGACAGCGCGCTGTGCTGCACTCAGAGCCGCCTTGAATGGCCGCTCCGCGAAGCAGTGCACCGCGATATCAATCGTACGGATGACCCGAAACCGGTCGACCAGCAAAAGCGACCTAGCCCATATCCGGTCCTGCAAAGCCAACGTACTGACCTGGGTCGTCAGCCCGCGGGGCACTCTTCGGGGCTCTTCCGACCTCGACGCTGTCCGTGTAGACAAGGGGTGTTTTGTCCTGGTGACAGGAGGCGGTTCGTCCGGGGAAAAGCTCCTTCCTGTCCCCAGTTCAATTTCGGTATGTTCCCGTGGTGCGCCGGGCGTGTCTTCGTTGGTTTTTTTCATGGTGAGTCTCCCTTCAGGTGTGTGTCCGGCACCCCAGGCAGCCCTTGGCGACCCGTTGACCTGTGCCGGCACTACATACGTGTAGGTACTTCCCCGAGCGACCGCGCTACCCAAGGGCAACACCCAGCACACCTCGCGCCCCAGGCAATCGTTGGGCGTGCTCAATGACCCACTGACCGGTCTCCAGAGGGCAGGGGGCAGGCGTGTTTTCCCCTCTGTAGACCTCACCCGCACGGGGGCGGGTGTCAGTGGCGTTTTCGTCGCGACGTCCATCAAGGCCACAGTGCTCACCGCCCGGCTGCGCCGGTGCGAACCGCCGCCGCCCCAGATGTTTTTTCGAGGGAAAACGTGTCTTCGGACGGCTTGCCCAACTGTTCTCTCTGCGTGCCCTGCGGTCCCGGCTGACCCCAAGTCCGCCAGAAGCATTCGTTCTTTCGGGCGGCCCCGGGGACCCCGGCCGGTCAGGGGAGCTGCGCCCCCCCGTTCTTCCGAGGTCGGCACGCGCGGGGCCGGCGGCGGTTCGCACCGCCTTGCCGTGCCCAGTCGCGAGCAGCTGTTCCCTCACAACCGTGACCCAAAGACAACTGCGACCCCAACACGCAGCAGCTGACCAGCAATGAACCGTGCTGGACGCACGGCCATCCGCCCGCTGGCCTCATCGAAAGCACCCTGCAGCGCCCTCGGGCCGGTCGTTTCTAGATGCTGTTCGAAACAACGCCGAGGGTGCTCTCATCCCTCGCCCCGACCTGGGTGCAGCCCGGCTGCACCCAGTGGTCAGGTCCCCAGCTGTCTCCGGACCGCACACCTTCTTGTCCTCAGGGGCAGGCATCCGGTGTCTACACGACACAACCCACCTGTCCACCAAGGAGCTCCCTCATGAAAATCAACCTGCGCGGCCGACGCGCCTACCTCTACCGCCGCCGCTGGGTGCCAGCAGGCCCAGACGTTCCGCATGCCCATCCGGCTGAGGACTACCTCGGGGCTCTCGACGCCGACGCCGAGTTCATTCCGCCCGAGCTGCTCTCGGTGCTGACGGAGGCCGAGCAGGCCCAGCTCCGAGAAAAAGTCCTTCTGCCAGCAACTCAGGCTCGTGCGGCCGCAGCCAAGCGTGAGCTGGACCCTCTGTGGCGCATTGCTGAAGCCAGTCGCTTGTTAACAGAAGCTGCGCACTGCAGCCAATCAGCCTTGGTGCCAGGCTCCACGCTCACCGCCGCCAGGAAAGCCCTTGAGAGCATCCGCTTGATTGACCACGTGCCCACGCGGCCGTCGGCACCACCGCCTCGAGCCAAGGACCAGAGGCTTGAAGAGGCCCTGGCTGCCATCAAAGCAGCCGCCGAGGCGGTGCGCAACGGAGAATACGGAAAGGCCCCTGTCGAGGGGGCACGAAGCACCAGAGCTTACCGTTTGTGGTCAGAACTCTACCGCGCTGTTGAGGGAGATGAGCGTAGCCTGCTCAGAGCGCTACAAGAAAAGGGGTTTGTGAAGTGGCGAAAAGGCTGAAGGTTATGAAGGCTAATTGAGCGAAAGAATGGAGCTCCATCACCGATACTGCCAGCACAGGCAGAATTGAAAAACCAAGTGAGCAGAACAACGACCGGTATTCCGTAAGAGCCCAGAGCAGTTGTTCAGAGCCCAAATGTTCTGAATGACCCGGGTGCTTAATGCGATAAGTGGCCCCTGCTACTGGGCGTGGTGCGCAACAAAAATGCGTGCCGCACGTTCTCCAGGGGCAGAACGCACTGCCGATTTAAGTCTGCTGGTGCAGGCGGTACGAATCTTTAGTCACAGGGGGTGGACAAGATGGCAACAGGTAGCGCGAGTTCCGCAAAAACAGCACTCCTTAGTACGCTCAGGACGGAACTTGAGAACGTCGACGATGGCGATGCGGAACATCTTGCTGCGGACTTGCTTAGCAAGCTTCTTGATGGTATCGGCGTCTACGTCGCAAAGACAGGGTCTCAGTTTGGCGGTGATGCCGGCACCACGGGGATGAGACGTCGCGACATCCGAGTGGAGTCTAAGCGCTACAAGCAGAGTACTCGTCTGTCGCCACGAGAGCTAGCTGGCGAAATCGTTGAGGCAAGTCACGCAGACCCGCACCTAGAAGTTTGGATTCTGGTCGCGACCAAGTCCGTCAGCGAGACAGAGCGCAGGCTTGCTCGCTATGAAGCGGATAAGCGGGGTTTCCCGATGGTCGTCATTGACTGGACGGCGCCTGCCGCGGGCGGTGGCATCAATCCACTGGCAGCCCTGTGCGCGCGTTGGCCCGACGTCGTTGAGGCCCACGTCAACAAGGCGGCAGCCGATGCCGCCAGAGGTCTGACGGCTGACGTTGGTTCAGCAGTCGAAGACCTGCGCGACAACCTTGAGATGTGGAACATCGGTTTCGAGAGCCTGCGCAAGAAGACTGCTACGCACCTGCGGCGCGTGTGGGTTGATAGCGCTCAGGCCAAGGCCTACCTTAACCAAGATGCCGCCGGTGGCAAGGCTGGAGTCCACCTTATCAAGCGCAAGGATGTCCTGCAAGGGCTTTCGAACTGGTGGCTGGCCCCCTTGGACATCCGGTCGCCGGTAGTCGTTACAGGGCTGGAGGGAATGGGCAAGACTTGGGCTGCGCTCGACTGGGTCAATCAGAGTCTGGGCATGCTACCAATCGTGCTACCGTTCCCGGCCAGTTCGTTTGTCAGCAACCAGGACTTCTCCGACACGGGTGTTCGGGACCTGATTGCTAGCAGTCTTCGGCGCATCACAAACTCGCATCAAAGTCGTGAGTACTGGCGGCTGAGGGTTGATAGGTTGCTGGAACGACCGGTGACGGACGGCGCGGCATTCTTGCTCTTAGTCGACGGACTTAATCAGCAACCTTTCACTCCGTGGCCGACGCTCGCGCAATCCCTTCAAGGAGATACGCTTGCCGGCAAGGTGAGGCTGCTGTGCACCTCAAGAAGGCACTACTTCGAAGAGGATATGCGGCATTTCAGAGCGCTTGTTGTACGTCCTGTGCAGGTGTGCGTTGGCGCCTACAAATCAAGCGAACTCGAAGAACTCCTAGGTCTGCACGGCGTGGGCAGCTCTGACCTGCCGCCTGGTCTGCTCAGCCTGGCCTCCACGCCCAGGCTATTTCCGCTTGTGATGCGCCTCAAGGATAAAGACGCGATTCGCTCGGATACGTCCGTCCTGCGGCTGCTGTTCGAGTACGGAAAGGACGTCCATCAAGTTCGGCAGCAAGGTGCTCTCACTGACAGCGATTGGGTTCAATGGCTTGCCGGTAGGGCAAACGAATATCGAGAGCTCTTGCTGAAAACGCAGGTGCCTCAGTTCACCACCAGCATCACGGCCGTCACAAATAGCCTGGATATCGCCAGCGTGTCCCGAGAAGATGTTGCCAGAAGGCTTAGCGACGTCGTTGATGGCCAGTTGTTTGAGAAACAAGCATCCGTCACCGGGGCTCAAAAACTTGTTCTGAAGGAGGAACCCACGACCCTAGGGTTGGGTATCGCGCTACTGGACACCGTCTCAGAGGCTACAGATACCTTTGAAGGTATGCAGACCAGAGTTCTCGAGTGGTTGGAACCTGTTGCGGCAATTGACCTAGCGGCGGATGTCTTGAAAGCGGCGCTTGCAATCCTTTCAGCGACCGGTACGCCTGATGCGAGTTCAATCACTGATGTGCTCCTCTTACTCTGGATGAATGGGCAGAACCCGTCGGTCGATTTTGAGAAGGACACATTCGCGTTCGGAGAGGCCTTCCCACGTTCGATGCTGGCAGTAATCGAGCGGTCGTCGCAAAGCTCTCAGTCATCGGCGTTCCACTACGCCGCCCAGAGTCTGCGGCGGCTGCCACGCTCAAGGACAAGCGACTGGGGGAGCATCCGTAGCCGCATGTTGGTCTGGGCTAGCTGCGTTACTTTGCCGGAAAAAGACAAGCTGGACGACCCGAACCACTATGCCAAGCGACACCACGACTATTTGCTGCAGCGAATTGGCATCGCCGAGCCCTCGACGCGCGTTGTTCACGGCGAGGAGTTGAAGCTCGACTACTCGCACCCGGGGGACCCTTCCGTAGCTATCGCTGGAATTTTGGAGGGGCACGAACTGAGTGCCTTCATGCCAGTGATTCGCCGGATGGCTGTACGGGAGGCTGTTAGTGTTGACCACAATGACCGAAGCTGGGAAGGCATGCGTTGGGTTCTGCTTATTGGCTGCCAGAACGCATCTGAGGCGCGGGATGACGTCGCCCAGATGGCCGAGGAGCTGCTTCTCAGTACGCCTGAGAAGGGCGTACACCCGCGGATGCGCAATCGCGCCGCAGCCTACTTGTTGCGATTGACCGGTGTTCAGGCGTACGAGGAACGGGCTGCAGAGGTGAACGAAACGTTCGGACAAGGGTGGAAATATCAAAGCGACTACTTGGAAAAGCCCGGGCGGTCCCTTTTTGAGTTGGAGTTCAGGCACATCGACGCTGTGCTCGGTGACACGGAGCTGAACACCGCGCAGAAGCTGGACCGACTGTCCCGCTTCTTGGCACTACCGGTCTTTCAGCTCCCAGACGAACTCCTTCAACCCATCATCGAGGGGCTGCAGCGCCAGACGTTCGATAGGGTCGATACGTACGCACAGGCAACGGTTGAAGACCACAACTTGGAGCGGCTGGTCAGTCTAGGGGCGCGCTTTGCACCATCTCAACTTGCGGAGATGGCGCGCCGGTGGCTATCCGCGCTGGCAGACAGGAGAGACGACCAGAAGTACTGGGCAGCACTTGCCGCGCCCGAGTTTCTCCTGGTGGCAGACGAGGAACGCAGCGCCAAGTTCGCGTTGTTCCGAACCGCCAGTTCGGCTGGCGAGCGCAATATGCTGGCGAACACATGGAGCTTGCAGCTGGAATTGTTGCACAAGGGTCTGTGCGAACAATTGCAATTACTGTTGGAGGCCCATGATTACCACTTTCTCCATGACCTTGTCGATATGGTGCAGCCCGCTCAAGCAAGCCAGCTACGTTCATTCCTCCAAGCAGCGGTAGCGGAATCTCGCGACAAGGCGGCCTACATCGTTATGCAAGTGATGGCGCATCAGCGAACGGAGAGCACTGACGAACTTGCTCAGGACCTCTTGCCCTACCTTGGGAGCGAGAAGCGAGAGGTCCGGGGCATTGCGTTCGTGGCTCTCAGTCTATGCGCCCCCGAAGTCACAGGGCGAGAGTTGCTTGCAATGAACTGGATGGCGGACGCGGGTGACCCGTTGCCGGCGCACTATGGCAGTAAGGCGTTAGTCGCCGCCGGCAAGCACCTCGACATCTCTGACGTCTTACCTCTCGTGACGCCCTGGTTGTGGCTGGAGGCGGCTGTGTGTCGGGGGGCGGTTCAAGCCGAACTCGAAATCGTGTCCCGCCGACTGGTGTCTGTAATTTGTTATCCCCTGCAATCAGCTCAAGATGCGGAAGGAGTACTTTCAGTACGCATGCCTAGACCTTCGGAAATGGCTCACGTCCTGGTCGCAGAGCCTGACGGCGCAAAGGGTGACTTGGAGGAGACCCTCAAACGAATGACACGAGACCCTGAGGAGGTCAGTAAGCGCATGCAGCAGCTGGCTCAGGACGCGGCGGCGACCATCGAAAGGATGCGTCGCCAGGGGCACAGCCTGTACCTGCACACTTTCGAGTTCGAGGCCTTGGAGGCAGCCTACAAGGCCGCGCCGACCGCTTGGGACCCGCTTCTGGAGGGCGCCGATGTTCAGTCGAAGGAGTTCCAGCAACGTGTTCGGATGGCGGAGGGGTTGTACTTGTGTCTTTGCGATGTGCTGCTTACACACGCCCCCGCCGAGGGACTACGACTCTGGCGCGCCCTATCCCATAGTTTGAGGGTGCGCTTCAATGGGCCCGCCAATATCCAGGAACTCGTACACATTGCCTTTCGGGCGCCTGATTCCAAAGAGGTTCTCGCTGCGCGTGCCGACCTGGCGACCATCCAGCACTGCAACACTGACAAAGACATGTTCGAGATGGTCATTGCGGCGCAGATGCATGGCCGGCAAGCATGGCTCGAGGCGCTGATAGCGGAGGACGAAGCGTCAGACCTGTTATGGAGGCGCAAGCGGGCTATCGTCCTCAGTGGGTTTAACACGCTCCCTGCTGCGGACAAGTTGCAATGGCCGGAAGGCTCACCCGTGGGCTCTGCTGAAGCGCTCAAGCACAGAATGCTTAAGTGGACCAACAAGGGAGCCTTAGCGAAGTACTGGTGGGACAAGTTCGTCGGTGCTACCGAGGCGGACAGTGCATATGCGTCGTGGCACGTATTCCTCGGTCTAGCTGACCGTCGGGCGTGGGTGTGGCGCCGAGCACGACCTCTACCAACAACCGATTTGGACCGCCTACGTGAGGTGCACCTGAGGTCCAACAAGGACCTGTTCGCCAGGACATTGAAAAGGCAAGAAGAAGGAACGGCGAAACTTGGAGAGAAATTCCTCGGGGTGGACAAACCTGCCAATTGGCTGATGTTGGACGGAGTGCTCTCCAGGTGAAAAAGTCAAAAGACGGCAGTCAGCTACGCAGCCGCCGCACTCTCATGTATTCGTTTCTACTTGTCGCATCCAGATACACGTTGAATGAAAGACCTGCACATGAGGAAGCAAGGGGGTGGCCGCAGCAAGCCTTAGCAGCCTCCGCCTCGTCGACCATGGCAGCGAGCCATGCGGGAAGAAGTGCGCGGTGAGCGGGGGCCATGCGGCCGTTTGTAGCACCAACGGGGGGCGAGGCCAGACTTTCTCGTCCCGGCCATCGGGTAGGCTAGCCAGATGCTTATCGCCCTACAACGCTCCTTCTCAGAGTATGCAAGCGCGTCAGCCGACGTCCAAGATGAAGACTGGGGAGCCTTCCTCGGCCTGCGCAAAGGTGGGCACGCGTGGAGCGACCTGCACGAGAGGCCACTCGTTGTCGTTGTCGGCGAGGCTGGCATCGGCAAGACCATCGAGTTCAAGCAGGAAGTCGCGCGTCTTACAGCAGAGGGGAAGGCAGCGTTCTTCCTGCCTCTGAATCAGCTACAAGAATTCGACTCTTGGACGCTTGCCCTGACTGGGAGTGACGACGCCTACACAACTTGGGCGGCGTCCACAGCTCTAGGCTATTTCTTCCTTGACGCCGTTGACGAGGCCCGACTGAAATCGCATGCGGACTTCGAACGCGCGCTGACGGTGGTTCAACGAGCTCTTGGCCCTCACCTTTGGCGGGTCCGCGTCGCCATATCTTCTCGGATTACGGATTGGTCAACTGCTAGCGTCCGAGCTGCGGTCGATACCCGGCTGGCAAAGCCCATTCAACGGGCAGTCGGCGCCAAGACGGCTTCCGAAAGGCCACTCTCGTTAGACGAGACTTCACCCGTTTCGCTACCGACGGATGGTGACACCGCAAAAGTCGAAGCCTTTGTGGTCGCGCTGGACCCCCTGTCGAACGCCGAGGCACGGCGTTGCGCCCAGGCGTTCGCGCTCCAGGACGTGGAGCTGTTCTGGTCGGCGGTCGAAGATGGTGACTACGAGTTCATGGCGACCCGTCCATTAGACCTTCATTGGATGGTTAGCCTTTGGAATCAGCAAAAGACACTTGGCTTCTACCGCGACCTTATTGAGGTCAACATTGCGAACCGCCTTCGGGAATTCAATGACAGCTACGAAGCTGCAGGCGAGGTCTTGTCGGTTGACCAGCTCCGGTCAGGAGCAGTTGCGCTCGCTGCGGCCGCGGAGTTCGGAAGCTCCGCGTTCTTTGTCCTAGAACCGGGCGTTGTTCCGGCCGCAGGTGAGCTCGCTCCGCACACCATCTTGACTGACTGGGGCCCAACGGAGGTTCGCAGACTGCTGGCGACCGCGGTCTTTGACGAAGCAAGTTTTGGCCGGGTTAAATTTCATCACCGCTCCATTCGAGAGTACCTTGCAGCGCATTGGGTAATGCGGCAGTTGGAGCTTGGTGTTCCCTTGCTCCGCTTGCAAGGCCTCTTCGCCGCCAGCCCCTACGGCGCACCTGTCCTCATCCCATCACGTCGTGCGGCGCTCAGCTGGCTAGCGACCATTAGCGTAGAAGTGAGGGAATGGGTGGTCCGAGACTTTCCTGAAGTCCTCTTCTTCGAGGGCGACCCGCAGGCATGGGATGGGCTGTCGGCAGACAAGGCCTTCGACAACTTCGTCGCCGGCTCCAATCTCGGCCTCCGGGCAAACTGGTTCAAGAGCGCAAGCGAATACATGCGCGTCGGCAGGTCTCTCAGCGCCGGCAAGGTTGCTGCTGCCCTTGTGGACTTGTCAAGTTCGCCACAGGTTCGGAGTTTGTGCTTCCACATTGCCCGACACGCCAAGCTGGCGGATTGCGCGTCCAGCGCCTTCGACATCTACAGGAGCACTACAGCGCAAGAGTGGGAGCGCCGATACGCACTCGAAGTCCTCGAGGTAGTTGCAACGCCTGCGCACCGCTCGGCCGTCTTGGCCGACCTGCAGTCGTCAGCTCTCGGCTCCAACGAACTCATTGCTCGCGCACTGTCGGTTGTCGACTGGCGCTCACTAACCGTAGCTCAGTTGTCCTCCATCTTTGACTCAACCCGAAGTGAGGCCGCGTTTGGCGGTGGGCCAATGGTAGGGGCCCTTAGGAGCGAGCTGCTGCCTTCGGCTGACGTTCTTGAGGCAACATTACTGCTCAGCGCGGTCATAGCCTCGCTGCCACGTCCAACTTCAGGTAAGCGGTTCGCGCGCTTCCCCGATTCCGACCAACCTGAACGCGCTTGGCTGCTGGACGCTCTGCCTCATTGCTATGAGCGCGTCCTTGAATTGCTTCAACCTACGTCTGCCGCGTACCCGGAGGTCTGCTTAGACGCGGCAGAGCGACTCGAAGCGCAGCGGGACTCCGGTTTTTCAGACCGTGATGAGTTCGGTCGGCTCCACAAGGCAATCGCCCAACATCCAGGTCTTCGCTGGAGCGTGGCACTCGCCATCGCAGAATCCGACGATATCCGTCACTCCACAAGTCGGCTGACCTGGGGTGCCTCATGCATCGTCAGCTTTGATGTAGACGACCTACCTGAGCTAACACGACGCGCCAACGACTCGGCTCTGCCCGCCTCCGAGCAGGAGGTCTGGTTTTCCGTTGCGGTGGATGTTGCATTCAAGAATATGCGACAGAGGTCGCGCGCAGACGCTCTCCGAGCACTTGGACTGCAAGGCAAGACTTCGAAGCGAGGCACTCTTGTCGGAGCTGAGTACAAGCGATGGCGGCAAGGCGCCGCTCGGAATCGACAGTGGCAGGCAGAAGAGAAGCTGAGGAAGGCGGCAACCGAAAAAGACCTAGAAGCGTTCAAGACGAATCTGACAACGCACCTTCCTCAGATTCGGACTGGTACCCACTTCGGGGGGCTCCAGCGCCTTCTTCAGTATTCTTTCGGCCGCTCCGGAGCCAACGACTATTCGTCGATTGACTTCGATGCGCTGGCGACCAGCCTCAGCCCGCAAATCGCAGAAGCATTCGAGGAAGGCCTGAGGGCATACTGGCCAACGTTGGCCCCGCCAAACCCGTCCAATTTCTCCAATGGCCAGGTCCCATGGACTGCGCTCGTCGCTCTTGCTGGGGTACGCCTGACCCTGCGGAGTGAGGCTGTCATCACCTCGCTCTCAGCGACGGAAGTGGGCAAGGCTGCCCAACTTGCAGTCTGGGAGTTGAACGGTCCTCCCTCCTGGCTCGAACCTTTGGCAAGGAATCGCTCGGCTACGGTCAACGCCGCACTTACGGCCTGGGTATTGGCAGAGGCCCAATCGGCCAATCCTGGCAACGGTGTACGAGGGGCATTGGAGATGGCGCTGCGTTGTGTGCCAGATGTTCGTAAGGGACTTATAGCTGCGCTGGTTCCGTTGGCCGTTGGCGGCATCATCGTATGCAGTGACACCCAAAAGGCAGTGATTGACGCGCTTAAGGAAGACGGACTGTTGCCGGTTGCCACCCTCGCCGCGCTGTGCCAAAGCAAGCTTGCCTCCTCGGTAGGGCCAACGGGCAGGCTCGCCGAGATGGCGTGGCTTCGAGTCTGGATGGATGCCGACGCCCACAGCGCCTGGGCGTGGTTCGTTGAGCATGTTCAAGGTATGGCGGGTGACGTTGAGCCTGAGGTGAGCGGCTTTGCCGCTGCGGTGGGCGACCTGAAATGGCTGAAGGTGCCTCTGGACCCCCCCACGGCCGACGTGCTCCTCGGCATTGACTCGATGCTAAGCACGTACCCTCCGACGGCGTCCACCCCGTCGAAGGACGGTGATAGTGACTTCTTTGGCCCCCCTTCAAAACGCCTGCGTGAAGGTATCGCCAACGCATTCCTAGGGACTCGCGGACCAATAGGGCATCAAGGCTTGGTGTCTTTGCTCGCCGGATATTCGGACCCGGCCGAAGTCAGTTGGATGATGGGGCGGGTGACCGAGCACGCGTCATTGGATGCCGAACAGGCAGCAAACAGGACGGCCGCTGAGTTGAAGGCGATTGGCTCCCCGTTTCAGTCAGAACCGCGAACCGAGGCCCAACTCTACGAGCAGGTCCTGGCCCGACTGGAGGAACTTCGCAAGAACCTCGAAGAGGGCCCCTTTAGTGAGCGGGACCTCTTCAGGCCGGACATCCCGGAGAAGTTTCTACAGCGATGGCTAGCAGCGAAGTTTCGCGAAACCCAGAATCGTCGATTTAGCGTCCACAGAGAAGAAGAAGTTGACGACGACAAGATGACTGACATTCAACTTAGCTGCCCTGCAGGAAATGTCTGCGTCGAAATCAAGCCCGTCAACTCAGGTCGCGGCTACTCTGCAAACTCGTTGACTGACACTCTAAGAACCCAGATTGTTGGCCAATACCTGCGTGGCACCAATAGCACACGGGGAATCCTGGTTCTCATGCAACTCGACAACAAACGTTGGAGCATCCCAGGCGATGCAACCGGTCAGGCGTTTCCCGCATTGGTGAGCTACCTAGAGACCCAGGCACAGACTATCAAGGCCGTCTCTGATGGAGTCAACGAGCTAACCGTCTTCGGCATTCGATGCGTCGTTTAAGAGCCGTCGTTATTTCGTTGGCCCAATAGTCGACTGATGGCGCCTCAACTTTCGTAGGAAACTGTCCTGAGGCCCGCAAGAATACGGTCGCGAGCGACTCGTTCTGGCCGGTTAACGCCAGCAGAGATGCCATCCTTGAGATGGCAGAGGTGGTAAGTTCAACCGGAATACGCAGCCTGCTGTGGCAAGCCCCGTTTGGAAGCCAGTACTTCAGGCGTCTTTGAGTTCAATCCACAAGGCCTTCCAGGATTCCAACGGCCCTTCTTCTGCGACCAAAGCCAGTTGAAGCGCATCGTACAAGGCAACAGATTGCCCCTTCGTCAGTGAAAACAGCGCGACCGGCTGACCGCAAGGATGCTGCCAGTTCACTTTTGTGAGCATCCAGAACCTGATGACAAAGACCCGCGGGGTGGGCATCATGGGCCCATGACGCACCGTTTCTCTGAAGTCAAATGCCCCAAGTGCGGGTGGGTTCATGTCGCCATCCCGATTGATGTCGCTCGTGAGAATTCAGAGACCGACGAAGACTTGGAACGGTACCTCAAGTGTTTTCGGTGCCGCGAGCCAACGTTCGATTTCGTGCCCGCGCTGGAGGGGGATGCGCCGATGGGGTGTACCTTGCAGGCCGTCGTTTTGACCGCTTCGGATTAGGAGCGGAATGTGAAAGCCAGGCTTGCCGCCACGGCCGTGAGCATGTCTAAGTTCAAGATGGGACCTGCAGCAGTGCTCAGAGGGGCAAATCACCGCCCAGTGGCGGTTCTCAAGCGCAATCGAGTCGCCTTTTACGTGCTCGAGCCACGTCTGTTCGAAGCAATGATGGATGAATTCGCCGACCAAGAACTCTGCGGCAGGGCAGCTAGGGCCTGTTAACACAAACCGCGAAGTCCATCCGCTACCAGGACAAAGCTGAGGAAGCCGAGAAACATGGTGTCGAGCTTCTCGAACCGGGAGAAGATTCGCCGATAGCCCTTCAAGCGCCGGAACAGCCGCTCGACTTCGTTGCGACGCCGGTACATGGCGCGGTCGTATTCCCAGAGGTCAAGGCGTGTCCGCGTTGGAGGAACGACCGGAATGAAGCCCAAGTCCAAGGCCAATTGGCGCGTCTCGTTGCCTTCATACGCACGGTCCATGAGCAGGTGAATAGGCCGACTCGTTGGCCCCAGACTTTGCAGGAGACGACGCCCCTCAGGGGCATCATGAGCCTGTCCGGGGGACAGGCTAAAAGTCACGACCGTTCGAGCATCCGCGGCAACCAGATGAACCTTGGTGTTCCATCCGCCTCGGGACTTTCCGATGGATTGCGGGCCGCTTTTTTTAACGCGCCGGTGCCATCTGGGTGAACCTTGATGCTGGTGGAGTCGAGCGAAACGGCTTCGATGCGAATACGCACCACCTGCTCGCGCTGGAGTTCTTGGAACATCTTGTCCAGCACACCGGCCCTCTCCCAGCGTAAGCGGTCAATAGACCGCACCCCTTGCGCAGTCCTTCCGTTCAGGTCTTGAGCGCAGCGATGCTCCAGGGCAGCAAGGCCTCGTAGTCATCGACGGTCTTGGCCCGTGGAAGTGCCACCAGGAGC